>JBJEYH010000191.1:0-19847 GCA_051886675.1 Aristaeellaceae bacterium | reverse complement strand
CCCAACGTGGTGGATCCCTGCACCTTCTATGACAAGGAGGGCAGGCTGTGGATGGTGTACGGCTCCTATTCGGGCGGCATCTTCATCCTGGAGATGGATCCGGATACGGGCTACATCCTCGACGGCCAGACGCCCTACGGCACCAAGCTGCTGGGCAACAACCACGCCCGCATCGAGGCGCCCTACATCCTCTACAGCCCGGAGACGGACTACTACTACCTGTTCCTTTCCTTCGGCGGACTGGACGCCAGCGGCGGCTACAACATCCGCGTCTGCCGCTCGGAAAACCCGGACGGGCCCTACGTGGACCTGCAGGGCAACGAGATGATCCGCTGCGGCGGCCAGAACGGTACCTTCTTCAACGACCCGGACTACGAGCCCTACGGCGTGAAGCTCATGGGCGGCTACCAGATCAAGCCCGTGGCCGGGGAGAAGAACCAGATGAGCGTCGCCTACCGCAGTCCAGGCCACAATTCCGCCTGGTACGATCCGGATACCGGACGCTACTTCCTGATCTTCCACACCCGCTTTGCCAATTCCGGCGAGAGCCACTCCGTGCGGGTTCACCAGATGTACATGAACGAGGACGGCTGGCCTGTGGTATCCCCCCTGCGCTACGCCGGCGAAATGCCGGAAACCGTGGCCGCGGAGCGGATACCGGGGCTGTACAAGGTGCTGGATCACGAGCATGACATCAATACCGTGGAGCATGTATCCGATACGGCGGTGCTCCACGAGGACGGCACGGTGACGGGCTGCCTGGAGGGCAGCTGGGCGTGCGAGGATGGGGTGCACATCACCCTGCAGACAGGGGAGGGGACGATCAGGGGCGTCGTCCACACAGCCCTGGACGCGGGGCAGAAGGAATGGGTGGTATGCTTCTCGGCGCTGGATGAGACCGGCGCCGCGCTGTGGGCCACCCGCGCCACCTGTCAGGAGGATCCGTAAGGCCTGGGCCTGACCCCGGGAATAGATAAGGAGGGACAACACGGATGCGCAAAGGGATACTGCTGGCCCTGACGCTTGTGATGGTGCTTCTCTGCGGGAGCGTCGCTGCTGAGACGGACGATCAGTCCAGCTGGATGACCTTCTCCAGCGGCACGGAGAACCAGTATGCGCAGGTGCAGGAAACGTACAGCCTGCCGCTGTACAGCGGCGATCCGGTGGAGAGCGAGGCTGCGCTTGCGCTGACCATCGGGGAGACGGGCGACGCTGTGATCAGCGTGCCGGAGGATGGCCTGTATGAGCTGTGGCTCACCTACAGGAACACCACCCAGAGCGCGCTGCCCACCGAAATGGCGGTGACGATCGACGGCGTGCTGCCGTTCTACGAGATGCAGCGCGTCAAGCTCAAGTCGCTGTGGGTGGATGACGGTGAATTCCCCCTGGACCGCTACGGCAACGAGGTCGCCACGACGCCCTGGTCGGCGGACGAGTTGCAGAGCGTGGGCATCACCGACTCGGCGGGGCGGGTGGACAGACCCTTCCTGTTCGAGCTGACCGCGGGTGAACACACCGTTTCCTTTGACGTGCAGAACGGCAGCGTGGAGATCACCGCGCTGACCCTGCGCAGCCCCGAAACCGTGCAGGCCTACAACCCCGGCAGCGCTGAGGGCAAGGCGCTGATCGTGGTGGAGGGCGAGCACATTGACAGCCGCAACAAGTCCTCCATCCGCGGCGCGGGCGAGTTCACCCCCGAGCTGAACCCCTACAGCGTGGAGAAGCGCCTGATCAACCACCTGGATGGCGCGTCCTTCGACACGGCGGGGGATACGGTGACCTACCGCTTCACCGCCGAGGAGGAAGGCTGGTATCAGCTGGGCTTCTACTACCGGCAGAGCGCCAAGACGGATTTCCCCGTGTTTGTGGACGTGCGCATCGACGGCGTCCTGCAGAGCGAGGAAGCCCGTGCCGTCGCCTTTGACTACACGACCTCCTTCCGGCTGATGACGGTGGGCGACAGCCAGGGCGAGCCCCAGCGCTTCTTCCTCTCCGAGGGCGAGCATACGGTCAGCTTCACCATCAACTGCTCCATGCTGACCCCCGTCTACCAGACCATTGACGAGCTGCTCAGCGCCATCAACGGCCTGTCCCTGGAGGTGACCCGCCTGACCGGCGGCGTGACCTCGGACAAGCATCGCGACTATCACCTGCTCTCCTACATCCCCAACCTGGTGGAGCTGCTGGAGGGCTGGGCGGATCAGTGCGACGCGGCGGTGGCGGCCATGGCTGACTACACCGACGCGGACAACATGGGCCTGTTCTCCAACATGACCCTGTGCGCCGACCAGCTCCGCCGCCTGGCCAAGGAGCCGGAGGATCTGCCCCGCCGCCTGAGCGAGCTGTCCACGGGCTCCAACTCCGCCAGCCGCATGCTGGCCCAGCAGCTGCAGGATCTGGCCGTGAACGACCTGTCCATCGACCAGTTCTACTTCTACCAGACGGATGCCCAGCTGCCCGGGAAGGTGAACTTCTTCCAGAGCGCCGTGCTGAGCGTGCAGCGCTTCGTGTCGTCCTTCAGCGCGCAGGATTACTCCGCCTCCTCCGGCGACAGCGACCATCTGCAGGTGTGGATGGGCCGCAGCCGTCAGTATGTGGAGCTGCTGCAGAACATGATCGACACCCAGTTCACCCCCGAGACCGGCATCGTGGTGGATCTGTCCCTGATGCCCGACGCCAACAAGCTGGTGCTGGCCAACGCCGCCGGCACTGCCCCGGACGCGGTGCTGGGTCTGCAGTACGTGGTGCCCTCCTACCTGAACATCCGCGGCGCGCTGTATGACCTGACCCAGTTCGAGGACTTCGGCGAGGTGGCGTCGCGCTTCTCCTCGGGCCTGTTCGTGCCCTACATCCTGGGCGACGGCGTCTACGCCATGCCGGAAACCGTCAACTTCTGGGTGCTGTTCTACCGCACGGACATCCTCAAGGCGCTGAACATTGACGTGCCCAACAGCATGGAGGAGGTCAAGCTGATCCTTCCCGAGCTGCAGCGCCGCAACATGAACTTCTACTTCCCCACGGCGGGCATGACGGGCACCAAGGTGTTCCCCGGCACGCTGCCGCTGATCCTGCAGGCGGGCGGCTCCATCTACGCCGATACCGTGGCGGACACCACCCTGGACAGCGAGGCCTCCCTCAATGGCTTCCGCGAGATGACCGAGCTGTTCACCGTGTACAACATGCCCACCGACGTGCCGTCGCCGGGCTTCTACCAGCAGTTCCGTGACGGTACGCTGCCCATCGGCATCGCTGACCTTTCTACCTACAACCTGCTGCTCAACGCCGCGCCCGAGCTGGACGGCCTGTGGGATATCGCCCTGTATCCCGGCCTGGAGGACGAAAACGGCGAGGTGCAGCGCTGGACGACCGGCGGCGCCGAAACCATGGCGATCCTCAGCCAGACCAAGCGGCCCGACGATGCCTGGACCTTCCTGAAGTGGTGGTCCTCCGACGAGGTGCAGAGCCAGTTCGGTTCGCTGCTGCAGTCCACCTACGGCTCCGAGTACATCTGGCCCACCGCCAATACCGAGGCCTTCGCCTCCCTCCCCCTCAAGAGCAGCCACAAGCAGATCATCATGGAGCAGATGGAGTGGATGACGGAAGCGCCCTGGGTGCTGGGCACCTACATGCTGGAGCGCGAGCTGTCCAACGCCTTCATCTCCGTGGTCACCGACGGCACCGACGCCCGCCGCGCCCTGGATACCGCGGTGAAGCGCATCAACCGCGAGACCTACCGCAAGCTGGAGGAATTCGGCTATTACAAGGACGGTGTGATGCTCAAGGAGTTCCCGACGCCCAACGCCTCCGTGGTGATTAAGCTGGTCGAGGAAGCCCGGCAGAAGGAGGGAGCCGCTGAATGATTACCAAGAAAAGTACGCCCTATCTGTTCCTGGCACCGTTCCTGATTCTGTTTGTGGTGTTCATCATCGTGCCGACGCTGATGGCGGTGGGGCTGTCCTTCACCAACTACAACGCAGTTCAGACGCCGGCCTTCGTAGGGCTGACCAACTACATCAACCTGTTCACCCAGGATACGGTGTTCCTGCAGTACGTGCTGCCCAACACCATCCTCTACGCCATCGTGGTGGGCGTGGGCGGATATGTGCTGTCCTTCTTCCTGGCCTGGTCCCTGTCGCAGATCACCAAGGTGCCCCGTACCATTCTGGCGCTGATCATCTACTCGCCCTCCATGACCATGGGCGTGGCCATGACGGTGGTGTGGCGCACGGTGTTCCTGGGCAACCAGAGCGGCATTGCCAACTATGTGCTGACGCAGCTGGGCATCATCACCGAGCCCATCATCTGGATGCTGGACACCAACTACATCATGCCCATCGTGCTGATCGTGGCGCTGTGGGGCTCCATGGGCGTGGGCTTCCTGTCCATGCTGGCGGGCCTGCTGAACATCAACCCCGAAATGTATGAGGCGGGCGCCATCGACGGCATCCGCAACCGCTTCCAGGAGGTCTTCTACATCACCATCCCGTCCATGAAGCCCCAGATGCTCTTCGGCGCGGTGATGGCGGTGGTGAACGCCTTCCAGTCCGGCAACATCGGCGTGATGCTCACCGGCTCCAATCCCACCCCCCAGTACGCGGCCCAGCTGATGGTCAACCACATCGAGGACTACGGCTTCACCCGCTACGAGATGGGCTACGCGGCCGCGGTATCCGTGGTGCTGCTGGCGCTGATCTACTGCTTCTCGGTGGTGGCGCGCAAGCTCTTCAGCGAGGATTAAGAAAGGAGGGACACACATGGCGATCAACGGAAGCAAGGTCAATCCCAAGAAGTTCCACCGCAATCAGATTCCATTCTATCTGTACCTGATCCCCATTGCCATCTTCATGGGCATGCCCATCATCTACATCATCAATCATGCCTTCAAGCCCATGGATGAGCTGTTTGCCTTCCCGCCCAAGTTCTTCGTGAATCATCCGTCGCTGATCAATTTCCAGAACCTGTTTCAGCAGGCGGCGGGTTCGTCCATTCCGATCTCCCGTTATGTGTTCAACTCCCTTGTGGTCACGGTGACGGTGGTTGTGCTCAGCGTGGTGATCTCCACCATGGCGGGCTTCGCCCTGTCGAAGATGAAGTTCAGGATCAGCGGGCTGATCTACGAGGCCAATAACCTGGCCCTGATGTTCGTGGCGACGGCCGTGACCATCCCGCGGTATCTGACCATCAACGCCATCGGCATTCTGGATACCTACTGGGCGCACATTCTGCCCCTGGTGGCCATGCCGGTGTGTCTGTTCCTGATCAAGCAGTTCATCGACGGCGTGCCCAACGCGCTGCTGGAGGCCGCGCAGCTGGAAGGCGCCAACGCCTGGACCATCTACCGCAAGATCGTGCTGCCCATGATCAAGCCCGCCATTGCCACGGGCGCGATCCTGGCCTTCCAGAACGTGTGGAACAATACGGAGACCTCCAGCCTGTTCACCTCAACTGAGAGCATCCGCACCCTTTCCTTCTACATGAACACGCTGACCAGCGTGGGCACCGTGCAGGGACAGGGCATGGCGGCGGCGGCCTCGTTGATCATGTTTGTGCCCAACCTGGTACTGTTCATCATTCTGCAGAGCAACGTGATGGACACCATGGCGCACAGCGGTCTGAAGTAAGGAGGATCAGGGAGGATGAAGATGAAACGAGTCCTTTCCTTCTTGGCGGCGCTGCTGGTGCTGATGCTGGCCATGGTGCCGGCACAGGCTGCGACGCCCTACAAAACCTATACCGTCGGCACCTCGTCCCGGATGGTGGAAACCCAGACCGCCTATGAGCCTGTGCGCTACATGACGGACTTCGGCGAGGTGACCCTGGACGATCCCCAGGACATGCGCCTGGGCCCCGACGGCAACCTGTACATCGCCGACAACGGCGAGAAGTACATCCTGGTGATCTCCCCCAAGGGCGAGTTCATCAAGACCATCGGCAGCAAGAAGACCCTGCGCTCCGCCTATGGCGTGTTCGTGGATGACAACCTGAACGTGTACGTGGCCGATCAGAACGGCAACCAGGTGGTGGCCTTCGACCAGGACGGCAACGTGCTGCGCACCTTCGGCAAGCCCGAGCATCCCCTCTACGGTGACGCGCCCTTCAAGCCCAACAAGGTTGTGCTGGACAAGCGCGGCAACCTGTACGTGGCCAGCCAGGGCAGCACCAACGGCATCGTGCAGATTTCCCCCGCGGGCGACGATGAGAACGGCGAGTTCCTGGGCTACTACGGCGCGAACACCTCGTCGGTGTCCTTCGTGATGGCGATCATGCAGCAGGTGCTCTCCGATGAGCAGCTGGGCCTGCTGGGCAGCATCGTGCCCCCGTCGGTGACCAACCTGACCATCGACGACAAGGGCATGGTCTACGCCGTCAGCCCCGCCGATGATTCCCGCGTGCTGCGCCGCCTGAACGTGGCCGGCACCAACACCCTGAATGTGAAGAGCTGGGTCCGCAACGACGGCGAGACCAACGCGGCCGTGGCGGTGCATCCCTCCGGGTCCATCTTCACCGTGACCAACAGCGGCACCATCATCGAGTATTCCGCCGAGGGCGACCTGCTGTTCTACTTCGGCTCCACCGGCACCACCCGCATCGGCAACTTCAGCACGGTCACGGGCATCGCGGTGGATGACGACTACATGCTGTACGTGCTGGATTCCCAGCAGAAGTGCATCCAGGTGCTGCAGCCCACCGAGTTCACCAACCTGGTGCATGAAGCCTTCACCCTGTTCAAGGACGGCAAGTACGCCGCCTCCAAGGAGCCCTGGACGCAGGTGCTGCGCATGAACTCCATGTTCACCTACGCCAGCGTGGGCCTGGGCGAAGCGCTCTACCGCGAGAACAACTTCGAGGAGGCCATGGAGGCCTTCCGCAACGGCGGCAACTACACCGGCTACTCCGACGCGTTCTGGGAGCAGCGCTCCACCATGATGCACGATTACCTGGGCACCGTGCTGATCTGGCTGGTGGTGATCGTGGTGGCGTGGCAGATCATCAAGCTGCTGAACAAGCGCCTCCACTTCCTGGATCCCATCGGCAAGGCCTGGAGCTGGTTCAGGAACCTGAAGTATGTCCGGCAGACCGGCTTCTGCCTGTACATGCTGCGCAATCCCTACGACTGCTGCTACGGCATCAAGCGCGAGGGCAAGGCCAGCTGGCTGAGCGCGTGCATCGTGATGGTGATCTTCTTCGTTGAGTACGTGCTGAACAAGTACTTCTCCGGCTTCCTGTTCAAGACCACGCCGGACGGGTACTACGAGCTGTTCAACGACGTGGTCATGGTGTTCGGCGTATTCCTGATGCTGGTCATCTGCTGCTACCTGGTGTGCACCATCCGCGAGGGCGAGTCCAAGCCGAGGGATCTGTTCATCGGCGGCGCCTACGCGCTGGCGCCCATGGTGGTATTCCAGCCCATCATCCTGCTTCTGTCCAACGTGCTGACCTACAATGAGGAGTTCTTCATTACCCTGCTGAGCTTCGTGGCCATCGGCTGGACGGTGCTGCTCATTGTGCTGATGATCATGTACATGAACGACTACTCCTTCAAGCAGACCCTGTCCACCATCATCATCACAGCCTTCACGGTGCTGGTCATGGTGTGCCTGATGTTCGTGCTGTACGTGCTGATTTCCCAGCTGATTGACTTCGTGGTATCGATTTACGGAGAGGTGGTGTATCGCTTTGTTAAGAAGGTATAAGTTCCTTTGCCTGCTGCTTGCACTGCTTCTCACGCTCCTGCCCGCCGCGGTGGCGGAGGAGGCGGGCGACAGCGCCGCGGCTGAGGCCACGGTGGACACCGAAGCCCCCGCGACCGACGAAGCGCCCGCGGAAGAGGACAACGGTCTGCCCGAGGGCGTGCCGGACACCTACAGCCTGGTGGTGGAGGGAAGCGAGTACAACCTCTACCTGCGGGAGGACAGCATGTCCGTGGTGCTGGAGAGCCGGGCCAACGGCGCCCTGATGTTCTCCGCCGTGGAGGATGAATCCACGATTTCCTCCTCCGCCCTGGGCCAGGCGCAGAGCGGCGTGGTGATGCAGTATCTGGCCATCGGCTCCTCGAGCATCTCGCAGGAGACCGTGGACCTGATCTCCACCGGCAACACCCAGGTGCATACCATCGAGTATGACTACACCATTCCCAACGGCTTCAAGGCCACCATCAGCTACACCAACCTGGGCATCACCTTCTCGGTGGTGGTGGAGCTGGAGGGCAACGACCTGAAGGTGACCGTCCCCAAGGATGAGATCCGCCAGGACATGTACAGCAGCTACAGCCTGTCCACGCTGACGCTGTTCCCCTTCATGGGCGCCAGCTACCTGGGCGGGGATACCGGCTACATGCTGATTCCCGACGGCCAGGGCGCGCTGATTGAGCTGAAGAACAACGAGAAGCGCTATCGCAGCCTGTACTACGACGTGCCCGTGTACGGCAGCAAGATCAAGGACGACAAGAATGGCGCCGGCAGCAGCAAGTCCACCGTGGCCACCGAGCCGGATATCATGCCGGTGTTCGGCATGGCGCACACGGACAAGGGCATTGCCTTCCTGGGCGTGATTGAGCAGGGCGATCTGGGCGCGAGCATCAGGGCGTATCCCAACGGCGCCGTGAACCTGTCCTACGACCGCACCAGCGCGCTGTACGAGTACAGCTACCGCTTCACCCAGATGATGGGCGCGGCGGCGGGCTCCGGCGGCATGGACGCCCGGCTGCCCGAGCTGCGCAACTTCGACATTGTGCAGCACTTCCTGTTCCTCTCGGGCGATGAGGCCAACTACGCCGGCATGGCGGTGGCCTACCGCGAGTATCTGGAGGAGCACGGCGCCTTCGCCAGCGCGGAGATGGATGCCTTCGACGTGGAGCTGGACGTGCTGGGCCTGGAGAAGGAAAACTTCGTGCTGGGCAAGCAGAACGTTGTGATGACCACCTTCGAGGATGCGGCCGTGATCCTGGCGGACCTGAAGGAAAGGGGCGCCGGCAGCCTGAGCATGGTCTTCCGCGGCTGGCAGGATGGCGGCCTGAGCGCGGCCCTGCCCACGGATGACTTCAATCCCGCAAGCGCGCTGGGCGGCAGCAAGGGCCTCACCACGCTGATGGAAGGCGCGGCCAGCCGGAAGATCGACTTCTATCTGGAGGCGGACTTCCTGCGGCTGAACACCGACACCCATCCCGTGCTGAGCTACAGCGCCTTCAAGAAGGTGGACAGCCAGACCTGGTACAAGCCCACCTACGGCGACGTGTACGAAACCATGTACTACCTGACCCCCTCCAAGAGCCTGGAGATCGGCCAGAGCGTGCTGGACAAGTTCCGTCAGGGCAACGTGAAGGGCGTGGCGCTGGTGAGCCTCCCGTCGTTCCTGTCGGACTACTACGAGAACAACACCGTGCTGGATTCCGTGTCCATGGCGGAGTGCTACAGCAGCCTGTGCGCCACGGCCTCCGGCAGCATGAACACCCGCCTGAGCGCAGCCAACGCTTACCTGTGGCCCTATGCCACCAGCCTGAGCGATCTGCCCATCACCGGGTCGGACTACATCTTCACCTCCTGTGACGTGCCCTTCCTGGCCATCGCGCTGTCGGGCAGGATGCCCTGCTACGCGGAATACACCAACTTCCAGGCCAACACCAACCGCTTCTTCCTGCGTCTGGTGGAGCAGGGTCTCCGGCCGACGTTCCTGCTGACCATGGAGGACCCCATCGAGCTGAAGAACACCAACTCCTCCAACATCTACTCCAGCCGCTACGAGCTCTACGGCGACATGATCGTCTCCTGGAGCCAGGAGCTGGGCGCGCTGCATGAGACGCTGGACGGCGCCTCCATTGTGGACCACGAGATGGTGGGCGATATGACCCACGTCACCTGGTCCAACGGCACGGAGGTCTTCCTCAACTACGGTGAGGACGAGCTCGCGCTGGATGGCGTGACGGTGGCATCCATGAGCTATGTGGTCAAGGAAGGAGGAGAGTAACCGTGGCATTGATCAAGCATCCCCATGAAAGGCGCCATCTGACGAAACGCACGCTGCGGGAATGGGTCTTCGGCTACATCTTCATTTCCCCGTGGCTGGTGGGCGTGAGCATCTTCTTCCTCTACGCCATGGTGCGCTCGCTCATCTTCTCCTTCAACGATTTGCAGCTGGTGGGCATGGAAATCACCCCGCTGAAGGACGGCCTGTTCAGCAACTACAGCAAGGTGTTCGCCACGGAGATCAATCTGCCGGTGGTGCTGGCGGAATTCGCCATCAGCCTGGTGCTGCAGCTGCCCATCATCATCTCCTTCGCGCTGATCATCGCGCTGCTGCTCAACAGCAAGATCAAGGGTCGTTCCATCTTCCGCCTGATCTTCTTCCTGCCGGTGATCATCGCCACCGGCCCCGTGATGGACATGCTGACCGCCCAGGGCGTCGCCAGCGTGCCCATGGTGGGTACCGACGCCATCGCCTCGGTGCTCTCGAGCCTGCCGGAGTTCGTGGCTGAACCCATCAGCGAGCTGTTCTCCTCCCTGATTCTGATCCTGTGGAACGCAGGCATCCAGATCCTCCTGTTCCTGGCGGGTCTGCAGAAGGTCACCACCACCATGTACGAGGCCGCCAAGATCGACGGCGCCAATGCCTGGGAGACCTTCTGGAAGATCACCCTGCCCAACGTCCGTTCCATCATTCTTCTGTGCTCCATCTACACCGTGGTGACCCTGGCCACCGGCGGCAACAACCAGGTCATCCAGATGATCTACGACGCCACCTACAGCGCCACCAAGGGCTACAGCTACGGCGCGGCCTTCAGCTGGATCTACACGCTGGTGATCATCGTGATTCTGCTGCTGGTGTTCCTGCTGCTGCGTGAGAAGAGCGACAAGAAGATCAAGTACGAGGAAAGCCGCAGCGCCCGCGAGGAGCGGATCCGGCAGCAGGCTGCGAAGGCCGCGCTTGCCCAGGCCGGCGCCACGGCTGCCCAGGGTGAAAGGAGGACGGCAAAGTGAGCCGCAAAGTGAAAATGGCCAGCGCCGCGTCCACGGACAAGCTGCCCATGCCCGAGCTGCTGAAGAAAAAGGCTGCACGCCGGGAATCCGCCAAGAAGCTGCTGCTGGGCAACGCGACGCAGCGCGGTCTGCTGGTGAGCATCGCCATCTACGTACTGCTGATTACCATTGCCTTCATCTACCTGTATCCCGTGCTGTACATGCTGTCCCGCAGCCTGATGGACAAGGCGGATCTGCTGGATACCTCGGTCAAGTGGATTCCCAGCCGGATCAACCTGAAGAACTATCAGGACGCCATGCTGGTCATGGACTACGGCGCCAGCCTGTACAAGAACCTGATCCTGGCGGGTCTGCCCACCATCGCCCAGGTGCTGGTGTGCTCCTTCGTGGGCTATGGCTTTGCGCGGTACAACTTCCCGGGCAAGCTGCTGTGGATGGGCATTCTGGTACTGTCCTTCCTGCTGCCCACGCAGATCACCTCCCTGCCCAACTACCTGCTGTTCCGCAGCTGGCAGCTGGCGGACGGCTCTGTCAAGCCGTTCCTGCTCACGGCGCTGCTGGGTCAGGGCTTCAAGAGCTCGCTGTGCATTCTGATTTTCTGGAACTTCCACAATCAGGTGCCCAAGTCCCTCATCGAGGCTGCCGAGATTGACGGCGCGGGTCACTTCTACTCCTACTTCCGCATCGCCGTGCCGCTGTCCACCGCGGCCATCGTGGTGGTTGCGCTGTTCTCCTTCGTGTGGTACTGGAACGACACCTACCTGGTGCGCGAGTATCTGGGCCGCGAGGCGATATCCAACCGCGGCCTGGGCCTGACCACCCTGATGATCGAGCTGAGCAAGTTCGACTCCAGCTACGGCGCCACCGCGGCGGCGTCCTCCGGCGGCTCCACCTCCGTGGACAAGCTCAGCGAGGCCATGAAGATGGCCGGCACCATGCTGGCGATTCTGCCCATGCTGATCTTCTACTTCGTGCTGCAGAAGCAGTTCGTGGAGTCCGTGGACCGCGCGGGCATCACCGGCGAGTAAGCCGCCCCCCGGGCGGGAGAGAATCCCGCCCGGCCCCCCTGTATCAAAGCCTGACCGGCTTTTGATAAATCAAGAAGGAGGTATCCTGTATGAAAAAGGTGTCTCTGTTCCTGGTGCTGGTCATGCTGGCGACCATGCTGTCTCTGCCTGCTGTGGCGGAGAGCGGGTCCGGCATGCCTGAGCTGAACACCACCGATCCCATCACCGTGACCTTCATGACCTGGGACGACTATGAGCTGACGCAGGCCCTGGCCGACCGGTTCATGGAGAAGTATCCCAACATCACCATCGAGCTGGTGTACACCACCACCGGCGACGTCAGCGCCACGCTGCTGAACATGGCTGCTGAAGGCGCCCTGCCGGACGTGTTCTTCTGGCTGGATCTGGATCCCCTGCTGTCCAACCAGATGATGATGGACATCACCGACCTGGTGGAGAACGACGAAGAGTATGTGAACCAGCTGTATCCCTCCCTGCAGAACGCGGGCTATGTGGATGGCGAGCGCTGCTTCTTCATGCCCGGCGAGAATCTGCCCGCCGTGGTGTACCTGGACAAGGGCGTCTTTGACAAGCTGAACGTGGATATGCCCGGTCAGGACTGGACCTGGGAGGAAATGTGCGAGCTGATCGAGACCATGTCCGATCCTTCCCAGGGCATCTGGGGCTACAACTACTTCATGGGCCCCGTGACCTGCGGCCCGCTGTCCCTGGTGGACAACTCCAAGGGCGAGTTCGGCTGGAACGGCGAGAAGTATGACTTCGAAGTGTGGGCTGAGTGCATGGAGCTGCAGAGCGAGTATGCGCGCAAGGGCTATCAGGCCATCCAGGGCAGCGACGAGTACCTGGCCGTGGTGCCTGACAACCTGTGGCCCGGCGAGTCCGGCCATGTGGCCATCCAGATGGACGCCTACTGGACGCTGAACAACATCTACACCCAGGCCTACTGCCTGGAGCGCGGCGTGAACATGGTGCCCTACAACATCCCCGCCGGCGAGGGCGTGGAGAATGCGGGCCGCTTCTCCTGGGTGGACTTCATCTCCATCAGCGCCACCTGCGAGCATCCCCGCGAGGCCTATGAGGTCGCCAAGTTCCTGACCTGGGGCAAGGACGGCTGGCTGGCCCGTGCCGAGCTGTATCCCACCATCATGAACGAGGCGGGCGAGCCCATCTATCGCGTGCCCGGCTCCATGCCCATGGTGGCTGACGACGAGGTCATCGCTGCGATGGCTGCCATCATGCCCGAGCTGAAGACCGCTGCCGGCGACGTGTACTGGTATGACTGGGAAGGCTTCCTGGCCAACTGCACCAACCCCGTGACCTTCGGCGGCCGCACGATCCCCGGCTTCAACAGCTTTATTGCCAACTACTATCATGGCTCTGACTTCAACGGCTACACGGGCATCGAGTCGGCCATCAACGCCAACGCGATCAACCTGTGGGACTATGTGGACGATCTGAACAACACCGGCCGTGAGTATTACGATCAGACCATGGAGGTGTTCTACTCCGTGTACGGCCAGCCGTAAGAGGCAGCGCCGCTCCGTGAGCATCATGGGGGAGGAGAGCGTGGGCAACCGCGCCCTTCTCCCCTCGGTCTTTCCGGCGGTTTTCCGGGAGAAGGCGCGCGCCGTATTTTCCCGGGAGGTCACGGGACAATCCATTCTGCAGCGCAGGGAGGAAGCGATATGAGGCGTTATCTGATGGCGGGAATCTGCTGGCTCATGTGTCTGGTACTGGCGGCGGGATGCGCGGCGGCGGAAGGCACGCTGCGGGTGAATCCGGCGCAGGTGCAGGCCGAAATGAGCGATACGCTCTACGGCCTGTTCTTTGAGGACATCAACCACGCGGCGGACGGCGGTCTGTACGCGGAGCTGCTGAACAACCGCTCCTTCGAGTACGAGAACCTGCTGAATCCCCAGCGGTTTGACCATTACACCGGCTGGAGCTTCCGCCTGCTGTCGGAGGGCAAGGGGAAGATCTCCCTCATGGACGAATCACCCCTGCACGAGAACAACCCGCACTATGTCCGCGTGAGCGTAGAGGAAAGCGGCTATAACGTGGGCAACGGGGGCTACGGCGCGACGGCCATCGCGGGCGGGATAGTGCTCAGCGGCGGCGCGGAGTACGATGTGTCGGTGTACCTGCGGGATCAGGGCTACGCGGGGACGGTGACGGCGGCGATGTGCCTGCGCACCGGCGAGCGGCTGACGGACGAGGTCGTCTTCACCCCCGGCGCGGACTGGACGAAGCATACGGGCGTGCTGACCGCGCTGCCCGGGGCGGAGGGCAAGAGCGCGTATCTGCTGCTGACCTTTGAGGGCGCGGGCGAGGTGGATCTGGACATGGCCTCGCTGATGCCCAGGGAGCGTTTCGGCAGCGAGTGGCCCGGCGGCGGTCTGCGCAGCGATCTGGTGGAGGCCATGGCGGCGCTGTCGCCCAGCTTCCTGCGCTTCCCGGGGGGCTGCGTGGCGGAGGGCTCCTACTACCGGAGCAATTTCTACAACTGGAAGGATACCGTAGGCCCCGTGGAGCAGCGCCGGGAAAACTACAACACCTGGGGCTACATGCAGTCCTACGGCCTGGGGTATTACGAGTACTTCTGCCTGGCGGAGGCCATCGGGGCGCTGCCGCTGCCGGTGGTGCACGCGGGGCTGCTCTGCCAGGCCCGGGAGACCATGGAGGTGCCCATTCCCATGGCGGAGCTGGACGCATATGTGCAGGACGTGCTGGATCTCATCGAGTTCGCGCGGGGCGGGACGGATACGGTCTGGGGCGCGCTGCGGGCGGAGATGGGGCATCCGGAGCCCTTTGACCTGCGGTATCTGGCCATCGGCAACGAGAACTGGGGCGACGTGTACTTCAACCGCTACGAGGTCATCAGCAAGGCCGTGAAGGAAGCGTGGCCGGACATCACCACCATTGTGGCAGCGGGGCCGACGGCGGACAACTCCGCCAGCTGGAGCGCGATCCGCGCCCGGTTCCCCGACAGCATGGCGGATGAGCACTACTACATGGACAGCGACTGGTTCCCGGCCCATGTGAAGCGCTACGATACCTATTCCCGGGACACGAAGGTGTTCCTGGGCGAATACGCGGCCCATGAGGAGGCCGTATCCGGCAGGCGGCCCAACAATCTCTACAGCGCGCTGTGCGAGGCGGCGTATCTGACGGGCATCGAGCGCAACAGCGACGTGGTCAGCATGTGCTGCTATGCGCCGCTGCTGGCGCGGGAGGGTATGCAGCAGTGGACGCCGGATCTGATCTGGTTCAATGCCACCCAGGTGCTGCTGACCCCGAACTATTATGTGCAGCAGATGTTCGCGTCCACGGCAGGAGAGCAGGTGGTGGAAAGCGAATGGAATGGGAGCGGCGACGTGTATCAGGTGGCGACCCGGAAGGGAAGCGCGCTGTATGTGAAGCTGGTGAATCTGTCGGGCGAGGCGTGCGAGGTCAGCCTGGAGCTGCCGGGCGTCCCGGACGGAACGGGCACCGCGACGCTTTTGACGGGGGACGCGAGCGCGCAGAACACCTTTGCCTCGCCTGATCAGGTGACGCCGGTGACCACGGCGTGCCAGGTGGCGGGGGAGCAGCTGACGGCCACGCTGCCCGCGTATGCGGTGTGCATCTGGACCCTGGCGCTGGAATGAGCCGGGCCGATCAATCTTGATGAAACGATGAGGAACAGCATGAAGAAAACCGGGAAAGGCTGTCTGCTGGTGCTGCTGATGGCGGCGGCGCTGCTGCTGGGAGGCTGCGGCTCGGAGCAGACGCTGGTACGCAAGGTGAACGAACCGACTGCGCTGGACGCGGTGGAGGAACTGAAGATTGCTGAGCAGCCCTGGGCAGGCACGCAGGTGCTGGCGCTGGCGCCGGACAATCAGAGCTGTGTGCTGCTGGCGGACAGCGGCGTGCAGGTGCTGCGGGACGGCAAGGCAACCGCCGTGGATATTCCGGCGGAGGCCATGGTGCCGGGGTGCGCGCAGCGCATGGCCTGGTCGCCCAACAGCCGCTACTGCTGCTACCGCGGGGAGGACGCGTGCTACGTCATCGACCTGGCGCAGGCGCGGGTGGAGAAGATGGACGCCGTGCTGAGCGCCTGCTTCAACGCGGATCAGACGACGCTCTATTACGCCCGGGAGAGCGACGGGGGATGTACGTTCTATCGCCGGCGGGTATTCACCGACAGTGCGGAGGAAGTCCTGCTGGAGGTGGAGGAGCGGGTACAGGGCGTCATGTACCGCACGACCAAGAGCCAGTATCTGGTGTTGGGGGAGAACAGGCTTCTGTGTCTGGAGCAGGTGAACGCGGGGCAGCCCTGGCAGAAGCGGGTGGTGGCGGATTTCGCGCCATCGGGCATGACGGCCGGCAGCCTGTCCTACCGGACGCAGATTGGGCTGTGCATCGTCAGCGGCGCCACGGCGGAGGGCAAGGTGGTCTTTTCCGTGGTCAGTCCGGACGGGGAGGACTTTGTCATTGATCAGGTCAGCTGCTTCTCCCCGGTCAGGGAGAACGTGGTGGAAAACCTGCCTGCCGACAGTCTGGGCGTGCTCACGGACGAGACGCAGTATCCCGTGACCCTTCGCAGCGTGCAGCTGAGCCCGGGCGGGCTGTACCTGCTGCTGTGGGGCGTGGAGGACGGACAGTCCGCGATGTATCTGCTCAACCTGGACAAGGGCGTACTGACATCCGTCACCCTGCCGGAGACCTTGCGTGATCCGGCGATGACCATGGCAGAATGGTGCGCCGGCAAGACGCTGCTGCTGGGGGATGAGCAGGGCAGCACGGTGCTGTGCAGCGTAACGGGCTGGGATGATTAACGGAATATGCCAGGGGGCCTGCTGAATGTGCAATGCATGCAGCAGGCCCCTTGTCCGTTGGCATGGCAGGGGTGGCGGGAGACGCATGCGGATGCCCGGCCGGAAACGCCCTGCGCGGCGGTGGCATCTGTGGATCCCGGAGCCTGCCCCGGGCCTGTGGGCGGGATGATGAACGGCATAAGCCTAAAGGGCCAGCTGCCTGTGCAATGCATGCAGCAGGCCCCTTGTCCGTTGGCGCGGCAGGGGTGGCGGGTGCAGCACGCGGATGCTCACCTGCGAACGCCCCGCGCGGTGGTGGTGTCCGCGTATCCCGCAGCCAGCCCCCGGGCCTGTGGGCAGAATGATGAACGGAATGGCCCAAGGGGCCTGCTGCCTGTACAATGCAAGTAGCGGGCCTCCTGCCCGTTGGCATAGCAGGTGCGGCGGGTGACGCAAGCGGATGCCAACCGGGAGTGAACGGAATACGCGCAAGGGGGCCTGCTGAATGTGCAATGCATGCAGCAGGCCCCTTGTCCGTTGGCGCGACAGGGGCGGCGGGAGACGCACGCGGATGCCCGGCCGGAAATGATCCGCGCGGTGGTGGCGTCTGTGGATCCCGGAGCCAGCCCCCGAGCCTGTGGGCGGAATGATGAACGGAATACGCCTAAAGGGCCAGCTGCTTGTGCAATGCATGCAGCAGGCCCCTTGTCCGTTGGCGCGGCAGGGGTGGCGGGTGCAGCACGCGGATGCTCACCTGCGAATACCCCGCGCGGTGGTGGTGTCCGCGTATTCCGTAGCCAGCCCCCGGGCCTGTGGGCGGGATGATGAACGGAATACGCCCAAGGGCCTGCTGCTTTTACAATGCAAGTAGCGAGCTTCCTGTCCGTTTGCATGGCAGGTGCGGCGGGTGACGCAAGCGGATGCTTACCTGCGAACGCCCCGCGCGGTGGTGGTGTCCGCGTATCCCGCAGCCAGCCCCCGGGCCTGTGGGCGGGATGATGAACGGAATACGCCCAGGGGCCTGCTGCTTTTACGATGCAAGTAGCGGGCTTCCTGTCCGTTGGCATGGCAGGTGCGGTGGGTGACGCAAGCGCAAGCCAGCCGGGAGTGAACGGAATACGCCCAAGGGGGTCTGCTGCCTGTGCAATGCATGCAGCAGGCCCCTTGTCCGTTGGCGCGGCAAGGGCGGCGGGTGCAGCACGCGGATGCTCACCTGCGAACGCCCCACGCGGTGGTGGTGTCCGCGTATCCCGCAGCCAGCCCCCGGGCCTGTGGGCAGAATGATGAACGGAATGGCCCAAGGGGCCTGCTGCCTGTACAATGCAAGTAGCGGGCCTCCTGCCCGTTGGCATGGCAGGTGCGGCGGATGACGCAAGCGCATGCCAGCCGGGAACGCCCCGCGCGGCGGTGGCGTCTGTGAATCCCCCGAGCCGACTCTGTCTTTTCGGGCGGCACAGAGTCAGGTACTTCGCGCTGCATGCCGGAATGCCATCAGGCCTGTGGGCGGGATGATGAACGGAATATGCCAGGGGGCCTGCTGCTTTTACAATGCAAGTAGCAAGCTTCCTGTCCGTTGGCATGGCAGGTGCGGCAGATGACGCAAGCGCATGCCAGCCGGGAACGCCCCGCGCGGCGGTGGCGTCTGTGAATCCCCCGAGCCGACTCTGTCTTTTCAGGCGGCACGGGGGCAGGCGCTGCGCGCCATATGCCGGAATGCCAGCGGCTCCTGCGGCGGCGACGCATCCGGCGGGATTGCCCCGCGGCGCTCCTGCCGGACAAACCTCCTGCCGGCTGCGAAGCGTCCATAACGTGCGTTGTGGTTGATAATTTGCCGGATTGTACTGTTTTTTCAACTATTTCACCACTTTTTTGAATTTTTTCCCGGCGCGATGACTGATACAATAAACATCAAGAAGGACCGGCAGGGCGCAAAGTGAATCATCCGTCGATTCTTGCCATGGGTGGCCGGTCTGAACGACAAAGGAGGTATCCTGTATGAAGAAACTGTTGGCATTGGTGCTTGCCTGCGTGCTGGCTCTGGGCTGCGCCGCTTCCGCGCTGGCTGAGGGCGAGAGCATCCGCGTCGCCTGGTGGGGCGGCCAGGAGCGCCAC
Organism: Aristaeellaceae bacterium; assembly: GCA_051886675.1. Classification (GTDB taxonomy): domain Bacteria; phylum Bacillota; class Clostridia; order Christensenellales; family Aristaeellaceae; genus UBA11524. The sequence continues at coordinate 938 of JBJEYH010000191.1, read as the reverse complement.
AACATGACCATTGAAGCCCTGGACGCCTACGCGGCGGCCAACGGTGTGACCATGGCCTATGAGTACACCAGCTGGGGCAGCTACTTTGAGAACCTCGCCACCCAGGCCGTGGGCGCCAACCTGCCCGACGTGCTGCAGATGTCCACCACCGACATCATCAACTATGCCACCAACGGTCAGGTCATCGATATGACCCCCTATGTGGATGCGGGCATCATCGACCTGAGCAACATTGAGCGCAGCAGCCTGAGCGGCGGCACTGTGAATGGTCAGCTGGCGGGCTTCACCACCGGCACCAACACCGTCACCGTCATGTACAACAAGGCCATCTTCGACCAGGCGGGCATCGCCTATCCCTCCAATGACTGGACCTGGAGCGAGTACATCGCCACGGTCAAGGCCATCTACGAGGCGACCGGCATCCCCTCCGACATCCCCTTCCTGACCGAGTTCCGCTGGACCGCCGAGGCCATCGTCCGCTGCTATGGCGTGGACTTCTTCTCCGAGGACGGCCAGTCCCTGCCCTGGGCTGAGAACGAGCAGGTCATCGCGGGCCTGGTGAGCGCCATCAACGATATCGCCGAGGGCGTGAAGGCTGGCTACTTTGTGGATCCCGAGGTGCAGCTGGCCTGGGCCACCACCGAGGAGAACTACATCGTGCAGGGCAATTCCGCCATGGCCTTCCTGCTGAGCAACTACTATCCCGTGTACTGCAACGCCGCCAATATCGACTTCGGCATGGCCATGCTGCCCCGGATGGACGACGGCTCCCAGACCGGCATGTACCTGAACTCCAACATGTACTGGTGCATCTCCGCCAACAGCGCCAATCCTGAGGCCGCCGCGGCTGTCCTGAACTACCTGATCAACGATACCTCCGCTGCCAAGATCATCGGCACCGACCGCGGCATCTCCCTGTCCAGCGCCGTGCGCGACGC
>JBJEYH010000190.1:0-4392 GCA_051886675.1 Aristaeellaceae bacterium | reverse complement strand
CTCCTTACTTCTTCAGGTTCACCACGCCCGCCCGGCAGGCCGCCAGCAGATCCTTCAGATCCTCCACCCGCTCCTGCAGGCGCTTGCCCTGATCCGTGTCCCGGATGCGCAGCCGCCTGGGATACGTCGCGAACTGGAAGGACTGGCTGTGGATGTCCCGCCCGGAGGTCAGGGCGTCCTTCAGGTCGGTGAAGGGCTGGTGGCTCATCAGGCGCATGCTGTGGCTGTTGGCAATGAGGGTGTAGCCCGCAATGCCCGTGGTTTTCTGGTAGGCCCGGCAGAAGCCCCCGTCGATGACGATCAGCTTGCCCCCGGCCTTCAGGGGGCTTTCCCCGTGGGTGACGCGGATGGGCGTGTGGCCGTTGATGATGCGGCTCTCCGGGTCGGTCAGGCCGAACTCCGCCAGAATGCGGTTGCAGACCTGCTCGTCATTATAATGACGATAGTAGGGGTTGCGGGGTTCTTTCCAGGCCTCCTCGTCCGCGACAAAAAACCGCGCGAAGGTCTGGATGTGCCGCCCGCACAGGGGGCTGTCGTCCCCGCACCACAGGTACCACATGAAGTCCAGCGCCGCCTGATCCCCCTGGTAGTAGGCCCGGCGGGCGATGCGGTCGGCGTAGTCCATCAGCGCCTTGCCGGAGAGCAGCTGCCCCTCCAGCTCCCGGGCGTGGAAGCCGCCGTCCTCCGTCATGGGCACGCAGCCGTGGAAGAGCAGGTTGCCGTTGTAGCAGCGGTAGAGCCTGCCCGCGGCGTAGAGGAAGTCGATGTGCGCCCGGAGCCGGGGACTCTGGCGGAAGGCGTCCGCCAGGCCCTGCATGACCTGCTCCTCCTCCGGCGTCAGGGCGTAGGGGTCGGCGGGATCCACCGTGGGCAGGGGCCGCCGGATATAGGGCCAGGCCTGCCCGTCGATGACCACGGTGCCCTCCTCCCGGTTCAGCTTGTCCAGCAGCAGCCGCTCGTCCATGCCGAAGGAGGGATTGCGGCGGATCAGCTGGCCCTCCAGCTTGAACATCATGATGGTGACGGCCTCCAGCGCGGCCTTTTCGGGCTTGAGGTCGGGGTAGAGCTTCTCGGCGAAGAGCGCCAGGGGCCGCAGGGGAATGCCATAGCCCTTCTCGAGGATCTCGGTATTGTTGTAGCTCAGGGAGTTGCGCACCACCGCCGCCACGCAGGGCAGGGAGCCGGAGGCCGCGCCCATCCACAGGATGTCATGGTTGCCCCACTCGATGTCGATGGAGTGGTGGTTCATGAGGATGTCCATGATGCTGTCGGCCCGGGGGCCGCGGTCGAAGATATCGCCCACCACATGCAGGCGATCCACGGCCAGGTGCTTGATGAGGGTGGCCAGGGCCTGCAGGAACCCGTCCGCGCTGCCGATGTCGATGAGGGTATCCATGATGGTCTGGTGATAGCGGTGCTGGTTGTCATCCTCGTCGGACTGGGCGTGGAGCAGCTCGTCCAGGATGTAGGCGTATTCCTGGGGCATGGCCTTGCGCACCTTTTCGCGGGTGTACTTGGAGGAGAGCATCCGCGCCAGGTACACCAGCTGCGCCAGGCGGGTCAGGTACCACTCGTGGGAAAGCTCGCCCTCCTCCTTCAGGAGGCGGAGCTTCTCCCGGGGGTAGTAGATCAGCGTGCACAGCTCGGATATCTCCCGCTGGTTCAGCTGCTGACCCAGCCACAGGTTCACCTTCTCCCGCACCACGCCGGAGCAGTTGTTCATGATGTGGCAGAAGGCTTCGTATTCGCCGTGGAGATCGCTCATGAAATGCTCGGTGCCCTTGGGCAGGCTCAGCACGGCCGAGACGTTGATGATCTCGGTATACAGCGCCTGCCGGGTGGGGAACTGCTCGGACAGCAGGTTCAGGTATTTGACGCGCTCGGGAGAATAGCTGACGGGCATGGGGAAGGCCTCCTTCGTCCGGGTGACGTGGTAATACTTACATTATACATGCCAAACCCTTCCGGTACAAGGGACATGAAACGCTTTTTTTCTCAGGGGTCCGGGGCGGCCCTGCGGCGCAAAACTGTGCAAAAGGATGGAAAATCCGGCGAAGTAATGATGAAATTTCGTTGAAACTATTGCTCTTTTCCTGAAAATGCTGTATCATTAAGTGCGGTGGATAATCACCTGAGCGTTCGTTTGCCATGACCTGCGCGGCCGTCCGTTTTTTTTCGGACGGAAGCCGTTTCACCGGCGGCGAAACCGGGTATATTCCACATGCAAGCAGACAGTAACGCGGCGCTGACCTCGCAACAAACGCGCCACGTCCTGCAAAATATCAATCACAGGAGGATGACCCCCATGGTGAATTTTGAACAGTGGAATGGCTTCCGTGGTTCCATTTGGAAAGAAGAAGTCAACGTCCGTGATTTCATCCAGAACAACTACACCCCCTACGATGGCGACGAGGCCTTCCTGGCCGGCCCCACCGAGGCGACCGACAAGCTGTGGGGCGCTCTGCAGAAGCTGCAGAAGCAGGAGCGCGCTCAGGGCGGCGTGCTGGATATGGACAACTCCATCGTGTCCTCCATCACCTCCCATGCGCCCGGCTACATCGACGAGGCTCTGAAGGATCTGGAGCAGGTCGTCGGCCTGCAGACCGACAAGCCCCTCAAGCGCGCGTTCATGCCCTTCGGCGGCATCAAGATGGCTGAAGGCTCCCTGACCGAGAACGGCTACGAGGTCAACCCCGAGCTGCACAAGATCTTCACCGAGTATCACCTGACCCACTCCGACGCCGTGTTCCAGGCCTACACCCCTGAAATGCGCGCCGCCCGCAAGAGCCACATCATCACCGGCCTGCCGGACACCTACGGCCGCGGCCGCATCGTGGGCGACTATCGCCGCGTGGCCCTGTACGGCATCGACTTCCTGATCAGCGAAAAGCAGAAGGACTTCGCCAACTGCGGCGACGGCACCATGACCGATGACGTGATCCGTCAGCGTCAGGAGATCACCCAGCAGATCCTGGCCCTGAAGGAAATGAAGGTGATGGCCCAGTCCTACGGCTTCGACATCTCCAAGCCCGCCAGCAACGCCAAGGAAGCCTTCCAGTGGCTGTACTTCGGCTACCTGGCCGCCATCAAGACCCAGAACGGCGCCGCCATGTCCGTGGGCCGCATCTCCACCTTCCTGGACATCTACGTGGAGCGCGACCTGAAGAACGGCGTGATCACCGAGTCCGAGGCTCAGGAGCTGGTTGACCATATCGTCATGAAGTTCCGTATGGTCAAGTTCGCCCGCATCAAGTCCTACCAGCAGCTGTTCTCCGGCGACCCCGTGTGGGCCACCCTGGAGGTTGCCGGCACCGGTCTGGACGGCCGCTCCATGGTCACCAAGAACGACTTCCGTTTCCTGCACACCCTGGAGAACATGGGCCCCTCTCCCGAACCCAACATGACCGTGCTCTACACCTCCCGCCTGCCCGAGACCTTCAAGCGCTACGCCGCGAAGATCTCCATCATCTCCTCCTCCGTGCAGTATGAGAACGACGAGGTCATGAAGCCCGTCTGGGGCGATGACTACTCCATCTGCTGCTGCGTGTCTGCTACCCAGACCGGCAAGGAGATGCAGTTCTTCGGCGCCCGCGCCAATCTGCTGAAGGCTCTGCTGTACGCCATCAACGGCGGCGTGGACGAGAAGCTGAAGATGCAGGTCGGTCCCGAGTATCGGCCCATCACCTCCGATGTGCTGAGCTGGGACGAGGTCAAGCCCGCTTACCTGCGCATGCTGGACTGGCTGGCTGACCTGTACGTGAACGTGCTGAACCTGATCCACTACATGCACGACAAGTACTACTACGAGGCTGCTGAGATGGCCCTGATCGACACCGATGTGAAGCGTTCCTTCGCTACCGGTATCGCCGGCTTCTCTCACTGCGTGGACTCCATCTGCGCCATCAAGTATGCCAAGGTGAACGTTGTCCGTGACGAGGACGGCCTGGCTGTCGACTACGTCACCGAGGGCGATTTCCCCAAGTACGGCAATGACGACGATCGCGCTGACGAGGTCGCGAAGTGGCTGCTGAAGACCTTCATCGACATGATCAAGAAGCACCACACCTATCGCGACTCCGAGCCCAGCACCTCCATCCTGACCATCACCTCCAATGTGGTGTATGGCAAGGCCACCGGCAGCACCCCCGACGGCCGCCGCGCCTGGACTCCCCTGGCCCCCGGCGCCAACCCCTCCTACGGTGCTGAGCAGAACGGCCTGATCGCCTCCCTGAACTCCACCGCCAAGCTGCCCTATCACTGGGCTCTGGACGGCATCTCCAACACCCAGACCATCAACCCCGACGCCCTGGGCCACTCCGAGGGTGAGCAGGTGACCAACCTGGTGCAGGTGATGGACGGCTACTTCGACCAGGGCGCTCACCACCTGAACGT
>JBJEYH010000189.1:0-4396 GCA_051886675.1 Aristaeellaceae bacterium | reverse complement strand
GAAGTCCTTCGCCCGCATCCACCAGGCGAACCTGATCAACAACGGCATCCTGCCCCTGACCTTCGCCGACGAGGCGGATTACGACCGCATCGCCCAGGGCGACGAGCTGACCCTTCCCGGCGTTCGTGCGCTGGTGGAGGCCGGCAGCGCGGAGTTCATCCTGCGCAACGTGACCAGGGGCGAGGAGTACAGGGTGCTGCTCCCCCTGACCGAGCGGCAGAAGGGCTGCATCCTGTGCGGCGGCCTGCTGAACTACACCCGCGAGATGAACAGGTAACGCATACAAAACGCGCCCTCCCGGCGATGGATCCGGGAAGGCGCGTTTGTTTTGCGCGGGCGTTACTCGCCGCTGAGCAGGGGCTCCAGCTGGTTCATGAACGCGATGATGTCCGCCTGCGGCACGACGCGGTATTCGTTCACCACGCCGGAGAGGATGCAGGTCTTCATCATCTCATCCGGATCCAGCTGGTCGCTGAAATCCAGCAGCGAGACGCCCAGCGAATCAGTCCCGGGCGTAAAGAGGATGTAGAGGATGTGATCCGGGATGAAGTAAAAGATGTTCAGTGCGCCGTCGCTGTCCACGCCAAGGTACACCTTGTCCTGCTCAATGCCCTCGAGCACCGCCGAGTAGAACGTGGAGGGATCACCGAACGCTATGAGAAGCTCCGGCACCATGAGGGCGGCCAGCGCGGCACGGGAGACGTCCGTGCTCATCCATTCATCCGCGGACAGGCCCATCGCGTACACGAGCGCCGTGCTCTCCACGAAATGGTAGGTCTCCTCCTCGGCCAGGGCGGGGGCGCAGCACATCGTCAGCAGCAGGGATACGGCCATCAGTACAGCAAGGAAATTCTTCATGTTTCGTATCCTCCTTTGTGGGTGTTTGCTTTGATGGGCCTATGATACACCCTTCCCTGGGGAGAATTTGCGGCCGGTTTCCGGCATGAAAAACGCGCCCTCCCGGTGATGGATCCGGGAAGGCGCGTTTGTTTTGCGCGGGCGTTACTCGCCGCCGAGCATGGTCTGCAGGTTGTCCAGGAAGGCGGCGATGTCCTCCTGCGGCACGGCGAAGTACTCGTCCAGCAGGCCGCCGGCGACGTAGAGCTGCATCAGCCCGTCGGCGTCAAGGCTGGAGTCGAAGTCCATCAGCGCGGCGCCCATCGCGTTTTCCGGGGGCACGTAGAGGACGTAGGCGAAATGCTCTTCGCCAAAGTACAGGACGTTCAGCGCGGCGTCGCTGTCCACGCCGACGAACACTGTGCCCAGGTTAATGCCTTCCAGCACCGTCGCGTAGATCGGGGAATCTTCGCCGCACGCCAGCAGCAGCTCAGGCACAATCATCGCGGCCAGCGCGGCGCGGGCGCTGCCCATGCTCATCCATTCCTCCGTGGACAGGCCCATGCCGTCCAGGAGCACCGTGCTGCCGAAGTACTGATTCTCCTCCTCGGCCAGGACGGGGGCGCAGCACATCGTCAGCAGCAGGGATACGGCCATCAGTACAGCAAGGAAATTCTTCATGATTCCAGTTCCTCCTTCAGGTGTGGGGTGGTGATTGGATGGCCTTATGATACACCCTCTCCCGCCGCCGCTTTGCAGCCTGTTTCCGGCCTGCGGACGCGCAGCGCGTTATTCGATGCCCATCAAATCCTCCAGGTAGTAGAGGAAGGCCAGGATGTCATCCGGCGACACGGCGTAATACCCGGTGATCGCGCCGGTGGCGATGCCGTCCTGCATCATGGTCTCCGCGTCGCGGGAAGCGTCGCGGGCGATCACCGAGCCGCCAAGCATGTCGTTCTGCGCGTCATACATGACGAAGACGTAGCTGCTTTGGCCAAAGTACATGGCGATGAGCATCTCCTCGTCATCCGCCGCGACGTATACCTCGGCCGCATCCAGGCCTTCGCTGACCACCAGGTAAATCTCCGACTCCTCCCCGCAGGCCAGGTTGATCTCCAGCGCGATGAGCGAGGCCAGCGCCGCGCGGGAATCATCGCTCGACAGCCATTCCTCCGTGGTCAGGTCCATTTCGCTGAGGAAGAACGTTTCCTCGATCAGCATCGCCTCGTTCTCCTCCGCCAGGCAGGGCAGGCAGAGCGCCGTCAGCAGCGACAGCGCCAGCAGCAAAGCAAACATTTTCTTCATGATCCCATATCCTCCTTCGCGGGCATTTGCATGATTCTACCATCGCGGGAGGACTGCGTCAAGGGGACGCGCGGGAGCGGCGGCCGGAAAGCCGGCGGCCTGGGAGGTCCGGCTGAAAAAAAGCGTTCCGACAGGCAGCCGGAACGCTCGATCGGGCAGGGCTTTACTCGTTGAGGGCGTCGAGGAAGAGCAGCATTAGCGTAGTAATATCGAGGGAGGATACCTTCTCGTAGGAAGTGAGTACGTCGTCATCGACGAGCTTCTCCAGGATCCCGCGTGCGGAAGAGGCGCTGACGCTTTCAAGCACAATCACCTCCATGGACTGGATCAGAGGATGGTATAAGCACACGACGGTATCCTCTGTCCCGAAGCACAGGAGCAACAGCGTCAGGCCGTTCTTGCCGACGTACACGCTGCCGTCGCTGAGGACATCGCCCAGGGAAGCGGTGAATGCGTCAGCGTCGTACAGGACGAGATCGAGGAAGGCCACGCTGGCAAAGAGCGCACGGGATTCCTCATCGGCATACAGGTCGGAGGCGCTGCCGTCCAGGGCGGACAACAGCTTGGGCGTGATTGTAATCGTGTCGCCTGCCAGCGCGGCGGCGCCGGAACATGTCGCCATCAGCAGCACAAGCAGTCCGGCCAGCAGCCTTTTCGCAGCGTTTGTCATTGGCAATACCTCCCACTGATTACAAATATTGTATGCACAATATACCATATATTGGGAAACAAGTCAACCCGAACAGGCAGAAAAAGGGGCGCGCTGCCCACGCCTTGACAACCCCCGGCCCCCTCCGCTACAATGGTGGAAAATCCGACGCACGAAGGAGCAGCCCATGCGCTACAAGTATCTCCTGGCGGACAACGACAACACCCTCATGGACTTCACCGCGGCCGAAGGCCACGCCCTGGGGGAGACCTTCGCGGCCCTGGGCATGACCCTGGACGACGCCACGGCCAGCCTGTACAGCCGCATCAACGACGCCCAGTGGAAGGCCCTTGAGCGGGGCGAAACCACCCAGCGGACGCTGAAAACGGAACGCTTCCGGCAGCTGCTGGCGGCGCTTGACCGCCGCGATCTGGACGCGGAAGCCGTGTCCGCCCTGTACGAAAGCCGGCTGTCCACCCGGGCCGACCTGATGCCCGGGGCGATGGACTTCCTCACGGCCCTCCGCGGGCGGATGAGGATCGCCCTGGTGAGCAACGGCGTATCGGCCATCCAGCGGGGCCGGCTGAGCCGCTGCCCCTTCACCCCGCTGCTGGACGCGGTGATCATCTCCGAGGAGCAGGGGATCAGCAAGCCCGATCCGGCCATGGTGTTCGCGGCGCTGGACGCGCTGGGCTGCCGGGACAAATCCGAGGCCGTGCTGCTGGGCGACAGCCTGACGGCGGATATCGCCGCGGCGCGCAACGCGGGCATCGACAGCATCTACCTGAACCGGAAGGGCGTCCCGTCCGACCTGCCCACCTATACCGTGCGAAGCCTTCAGCAGGCAAGGGATCTGCTGCTGGGGGACGATCCCGCCTGAGGCGCGGCCTCCGGCAGGGCGGAAGCCATGTGCATCATCGGCAAAGCCGGTGCGGTTCGTTCCCCACAGCGGGGATCGCCGCACCGGCTTCTTTCATGCGCCGGGCTTGCCTGCGTCCATTTTGTAGCAGGTCAGGCGGCGCTTGTCGTCGCACAGGGCCAGGCAGACCTCCTCCGGACTGTGGATGCACTGATCCCGCAGCTGCTTCTCCAGCCAGGCGGGGGTCAGCCCCATGCGGCGAAGGTTTTCGTCCAGCACCCGGCCGTCCATGATGACCTCCACGAAGATGTGCTCCTGCTCGGGCTGGAGCTTCATGTCCCCGGGGGTCACCGGGCGGCGGGCGCTCACCGGCAGGATGGTCAGACGGCCGTTGTACTCGAACACCGCCGTCTGTATCGCGCTCAGGTCGAAATAGCCCTGCTGGCGGCACATGACCATGAATTCGCTCAGCTCCAGCTTGGCCTTCTTCATGTTCTCCCGGTAGAGCTTTCCGTCGTCCATGACGATGGTGGGCGTGCCGTTGAGGAACTTGCGGCTGCGGCCTGCCCGCAGGTTCAGCTGGGTCATCAGCCACGTCAGCAGCGCGTAGAGCAGCAGCGCGGCCAGCGGCTTCCACATGTTTTCCAGGTCGGTGGCCAGCTCCGCCGCGATGGAGCCGATGGTGATGCCCGTGATGTAGTCCATGAAGTCCAGCTGGGCGATCTGCTTGCGCCCCACCAGCTTGG
>JBJEYH010000188.1:0-4473 GCA_051886675.1 Aristaeellaceae bacterium | reverse complement strand
ATGGCCTTCACCTCATCCTGCTCATAGCGGCGGGCCGTCTCCACGCCCACGGAGATGAACACCTCGTCCGCGTGATGATGGTGATGATGCTCATGATCATGCTCATGATCGTGATCGTGGCAGCCGCAGGTGCAGTGCTCGTCATGCTCGTGATGATGCTCATGATCGTGCCCGTCGTGCTCGTGGTCATGATGATGCTCGTGATCGTGATCATGCTCGTCATCGTCGTCGTGATGATGATGCTCATGGTCGTGGTCATGGCAGGAGCAGTGCTCGTCATGCTCGTGGTCGTGGTCGTGATGATGATGCTCGTGGTCGTGCTCGTCATCATCGTCGTCATCGTCGTCCAGGTGCAGCTCGATGGGCTTGCCGGACTCGATGACCTCCAGCATGGCGTCGGCGGACAGATCATCCCAGGGGGTGGTGATGATGCGGCAGCCGGGATGCTGCTCCTCCACCAGGGCGCGGGACTTCTCCACCCGCTCAGGGGTCAGCAGCTGGGTGCGGCTGAAGATGATGGTGTTGGCGGTCTTGATCTGGTCGAGGAAGAACTCGCCGAAGTTCTTCATGTACATGCGGCACTTGCCGGCGTCCACCACGGTGGCGCAGCCGGCGATGGTCATCTCGTGGCGCTCGGAGGTGCGCTCCACGGCGGCCAGGATGTCGCTGAGCTTGCCCACGCCCGAGGGCTCGATGATCAGCCGGTCGGGATGGTAGGTTTCAATCAGCTCGTCCACCGCCTTCTGGAAGTCGCCCACCAGGGTGCAGCAGATGCAGCCGCTGTTCATTTCGGTGACGGTGATGCCGGCGTCCTTCATAAAGCTGCCGTCCACGCCGACCTCGCCGTATTCGTTTTCCAGGAGGATGATCTTCTCCTCGCGGACGGAGCCGGTCAGGAGCTTCTTGATGAGCGTGGTCTTGCCCGCGCCCAGGAATCCGGAAATGATGTTGACCTTGACCATGGAATGCTTGCTTCCTTTCTTGCTTGACAGGGGAAAAAACATGCGCTGCTGTTGCCAGCAACCTTAAGTATACCACCGGGCGGAGGATGAATCAAGGGGCGGGGTCGGGAAATGTTGCGGGGCCGGATGCTTGAGCGCCGGGGACGGATGTGCTATAATGGATCAAATTACCGGCATGAAACGCCTGTCCCCCCGACGGAAAGGAGCGATGCCACGATGGATGAAAGCAAAACCCGCGCCGAACGCATTGCCCAGAAGGTCCGCAAGAAGCAGCGGATGGTCCGGGTGGCCATGGGCCAGGAAAAGGCCGATCTGGTGCTGAAGAACGCCACCTACGTCAACGTGTTCTCCGACGAGCTGTGCCAGGGGGATATCGCCGTGGCAGGAGGCCTCGTGGTGGGCATGGGCGACTACAGCGGCGTGGAGGAGGTGGACGTGAGCGGCAAGGTGGTGACGCCGGGCTTCATCGACGCGCACATCCACCTGGAAAGCTCCCTGGTGTCGCCCTCGTCCTTCGCCCGGGCGGTGATCCCCCACGGCACCACCACCGTCATCACCGATCCCCACGAGATCGCCAACGTCTGCGGCGTGGGGGGCATCGACTACATGATCGCCGCCACCGACGGCCTGCCGCTGGATGTGCATTTCATGCTGCCCTCCTGCGTGCCGGCCATGGCCTTTGAGGAGAACGGCGGGAAGCTCACCTGGCGGGACATCAACGCCTACTTCGATCATCCCCGGGTGCTGGGCCTGGCGGAAATGATGAACTATCCCGGCATTATCCACGGCGACCGCACCACCATCGAGAAGATCGTGGTCTCCCAGGCCCATCACAAGAAGATCGACGGCCATGCCCCGGGTCTTATGGGGCACGCCCTGGACGCGTACATTTCCGCCGGCGTGTACTCCGACCACGAGTGCGATACCTTCGACAACGCCCTGGAGAAGCTGCGCAAGGGGCAGTTCATCATGATCCGCGAGGGCACCGCCGCCCAGAACCTGGAGGCCCTGATGCCCCTGCTCACCGGGCAGTACGCCCACCGCTGCATGTTCTGCACCGACGACAAGCATCCCTGGGATCTGCTGAACAGGGGGCACATCGACTACATCGTCCGCAAGGCCATCCGGCTGGGGGCCGATCCCATCCTGACCATCAAGGTGGCCAGCCATTACGCCGCCCGCTACTTCCTCTTGAACAACAAGGGCGCCATCGCCCCCGGGTATCTGGCGGACTTCGCCGTGCTGGACAACCTGCGGGACGTCAACGTGGAGATGGTGTTCAAGCGGGGCAGGCGGGTGTACGATGGCGGCGAGGTGGCCCTGACCGAGCCGGACATCGACCCGGACATCCTGGGCGCGGTGACGGATACCTTCCACCTGCCGGCGCTGACGGAGGACAGAATCCGTCTGGGCCGCGCGCCGCTCATCGGGATGATCCCCGGGCAGATCGTCACGAAGAACCTGGGCTGGGCCGAGGGCGTCGACCCCGCGCGGGACGTGCTGAAGATGACCGTGTGCGAGCGGCATCACGGCACGGGGCATGTGGCCTCCTGCTACGTGCAGGGCTACGGGCTGCGCAGCGGGGCCATCGCGGCGAGCATCGCCCATGACAGCCATAACATCATCGCCTGCGGGGCCAGCGACGGGGACATCGTGCTGGCGGTGAACCGGCTGCGGGATATGCGCGGCGGGCTGGTGATCGTGGATGGCGGCCGGGTGGCAGGGGAGCTGCCGCTGCCGGTGGCGGGGCTGTTCACCGACAGTCCCCTGGGGGAGGTCAACGACCGGCTGGAGCACTGCAAGCGCGAGGCCTACAGGCGGGGCGTGAAGGAGGGCATTGATCCCTTCATGACGCTGAGCTTCACCAGCCTGCCGGTGATACCGTCCCTGCGGCTGACCACGCTGGGGGTGTTCGACGTGGACCGGATGGCGCTGGTGGAATGAAGCCGCCGCCGACCCAATGACCGCGCCGGAGGGATGTCCGGCGCAGGCGATAACCTGATCTGAAAGACAGTGGCTGAACGCAGCCGAGGAGGCAACATGATGATGAAGAAAATCCTGGCGATCCTGATGATGCTCTGCCTGCTGGCGGGGGTGCTGCCCGCGGCGGCGGAGGAGCTTTCGCCGGTGTATGTGCTGATGAGCATCACCCCCGCGGGGGAGCGGACGCCCCTGGGGACGGCGGTGCTGCTGGGGGATTCCACGACGCTGGTCACCACCCAGTGGGCGGCGATGGCCTCCAGCGGGCTGTACGCGGTGGGAAGCGGGGGCACGCTGGCCGTCGCGCGGGTGAGCGTGCCGGCGGCGGGCAGCGATCTGGTGACGATCACGCTGCGGGAGCCGTCGCCCGCGCAGCCCGTGCAGCTGGGCGAGGCGGATGACAGCCTGACCTGCGTGGGTCTGCGCCGCGGCGAGACCCAGCCGGAGCGCTGCGAAGCGTCGCTGCTGACCCTGGCGGTGTACGAGCAGAGCGCGTGCATGCTGTACACGGGGCTGGAGGATATGCTGCCGGGCGCGCTGCTGTTCAACGGGCGCGGGGAGCTGGCGGGGCTGACGATGGCGTCCTACGGCGAGGGGCTGAACCGGTACGTGGCGTATCCGGCGGATGTGCTGGAGGCGCGGCTGAACGGCGAGCGTCCTTCCGAGCCGGAGGGAGCGGTACGGTGGCTGACGGGCTTTGAGGTGACGGCGGAGCGGGGCGAGCTGACGGTGCGCTGGGATCATCTGGAGGAGCCGGAGGGCAGCGCGGTCTATCTGCTGTGGCAGGACACGGGGAACGACTACCTCTCCTTCGGGGAGGTGAACTGGGCCGATGGGTATGCGACCATGGCATGCGTGCCGGGGCACGCCTACGGCGTATGGCTGGCGGCGTCCGACGAGGGCGTTCCGGACAGCGACCTGATGCGCTGGGATTGCGCCGTGACGGTGCGCGCGGAGGCCACGCAGCCCTTCACCGATTACGGCTTCCGCAACGAGGGCATGTACCTGACCATCGTGCCGGACGGTCAGGAATATACCGATACCGAGCAGATACCTCCGCTGGGGGAATTCACCCTGGAGGGTCTGATGGCGGAGGACAGCCGCTGCTACCTGCAGACGGTGGACGTGTACGATGTGGCGGAGAAGCAGACCGCCACGCTGGTGATCGCGCTGCAGACCCCGGAGGGCAGCGTGTACACGGAGCTGGCCGGATACATCTTCATGCCGGAGGCCAACGGCTGTGACGTATGGCATGCGGACATCACCGACCTTGTGTGGAAGTGCATGGATTATTCCGGCGGCCAGCCCGGCGAATACATCCTCTCCTTCTACCTGGACGGGCAGGAGGCCGCAGCCTTCGCCTTCACGCTGGAGTAAGCCTCCCTGGAACCAACGACGCCGCATCCGCAGCAATCGCGGACGCGGCGTTTTTATGCGGGCAGGCCGGGCGCGGCGGGATCTGCCGGGCTTTGCAGTGGGAGAGCGTCACGGGAATCAACAGGCGCATCCGCAGCAATCGCGGACGCGGCGT
>JBJEYH010000187.1:0-4487 GCA_051886675.1 Aristaeellaceae bacterium | reverse complement strand
CCAGCCTGACCTGGTGCGTGCTGCCCTTCCTGCCCGGCGACGCGGTGAAGATTCTTCTGGCGGCTTTCCTGGCCAAGCGGCTGGAGACGCCGATGCGAAGGATTCTTGCCTGAGGCCTTCAGCCCCTGCCTGCCCCTGCGCTGCGGAGGATGGATCGGCAACGATGCATGCCTCCGCTTTTTTGCGCGGTCGGGAGCGCGCAGTGCCGGTGATGGCCCGGGTCGTGACCGGCGCGGCAGGGGATTCCCTGCGGCACGATTCAGCCGATGCACCTGCCGGATCCCGGACGCATCAGAAATGGCGGGGGAGTCGAACTCCTCCGCCATTGGCATGCCCGGGAATTGTGCGGTCCGGCCGGCGCGCCGGGCCTCAGGCGCCGCGAAGACGCCGCAGCACCAGGGCGGGCGCCTTCAGGCCGTAGCGCTTCAGGCCGTTGTGGATGCGCCGGATCCAGGCCAGGGCCTTCATGCCCAGCAGGCGGAGCGCGCCGACCACCTTCGCTTCCGGGTGATGCGGCAGCGCGTCCAGCGCCTGGTTCAGCTGCCGGGCGATGACGGGTACGCTGAAGTCGGTGGCCACCAGCTCATCCTGCCGGGCGCGGATGCGATCCCGCTCCTCCGGATGATCGATCAGGCGCGTCAGCATGGCGTACCAGGCGTCGGCGGTGTTGGGACACAGCAGCTCCCAGCCGAAGTTCGTCCGCAGCCGGTCGTAGGGCGCGACGTCCGAAAACACGCCCACCGTGCCGGAGGCCGCGTATTCCACGAACTTGTTGTAGTGCTTGCAGGCGTGGAAGGGGGTGTCCGGCATGGGCGCAAGGCCGATGTCGATCTGCAATTCGCTGAGGGTGCGGCGGTAGGCGTCGTAGGAGTCGCAGTAGGGAACGCAGCGGGCGGTCAGCTCCCCGGCGAAGGAGGGTACCGCGCCGAAGAAGGTGAAGCTCACCCGATCGCCGTATTCCCGATGGATGCGCAGCAGGGTGTCCCTGAGCAGCTGCTCGATATCCCCGGCGCGGTCCACCGACCCGGCAAAGCCGATGCATACCGGACGATCCGGCTCCCGGGGGGCGCGGGGCAGGGGATCGATGGCGGGCTCCTCCAGGAGAATCCCCCGGCGGCCGTCGATGGCGTAGCGCTCCAGCAGCACCGGCGAGGGCGACAGAATCGCGTCGCACAGGCCGATGATCCCGCGGATGCTCTTCTGCACCTGCGCCTGGCGGTAGTAGGGCGCGCTGGCCAGATTTTCGGGCACGTTCAGCAGATCGTCGTCCATGACGTAGACGAGATTCTTGCCGGCCTGCTTCAGCAGACGGGCCAGATGCAGCTCATAGGCATTGTCCAGCCGGCACAGCAGCACCGTTTCCGCCCAGGCCAGGTCATGCCGGCTGACGCCCATGGTGGTTCGGGCGCGGTATTCCACCTCGCCGCTGGCGGCAAGCGATTCCAGCTGGCAGTGTCCGCACAGCCTCACCGAGGGGATCATCAGCTTGTAAATCAGTAGTACCCGACTGCTCATGACATTCACTCCGTTTGCAGGGGGTCTGCGGCGGCAGACCATGGAATAGCATCAGTATACACCTTTTCCAGCCTCCGCGCAACCGGCGGGCCCGCCGGCAAAACGGGAATTGTCAACCGCCGCCGGAAATGCTACAATATTGCCGACGATTCTGATTGCTGTGGAGGCCTTCCGGATGGACGAGAAAAAACGCAACCGCCTGAACCTGTGGATGTTCCCCCTGGGCACCGTGGGCAGGGATATGACCTATACCCTGTTCACCAACTTCCTGTTCACCTACGTGCTGTTCACCCGGCAGCTGGACGCGGCGCAGCTGAGCGCCATCACGGCCATCATGGTGGCCGCCCGCGTCTTTGATGCGCTGAACGACCCCATGATGGGCAACATCATCGAGCGTACCCGCACCCGCTTCGGCAAGTTCAAGCCCTGGCTGGCCCTGGGCGTGCTGTCCACCTCCGCGGTGGTGATCATCACCTTCAACTCCACCCTGCAGGGCTGGCAGTTCATCGCCTTCTTCGGGGTGATGTATTTCCTGCATTCCATCGCCTACACCATGCACGATATCTCCTACTGGGGCATGGTGGCCTCCCTCAGCTCCGACGCCGACGCCCGCAACCGCTTCACCAGCCGCGCCACGCTCTTCGCGGGCATCGGCGGAACGCTGGCGGGCATGCTCATTCCCGTGTTCACCACCGGCTCCATGGCCCTGGGCGGCAGCGCCATGTCCGCCTATGGATACATTGCCGTCATCGTCAGCGTGCTGTCGCCGCTGTTCATGTGCTTCACCCTCTTCGGCGTGCGGGAAAAGCCCGCGGCGCGGGAGGCATCCGCAGCGCGGGAGGCATCCGCGGCGCAGAAGCCCGCCCCCGTCAGCATGAAGCGCATCTGGAAAACCATCGCCGGCAACGATCAGCTGCGGTGGGTCGCCCTGGCCTTCCTGCTCCACCAGATCGGCAACGGCCTGGCCAGCGGCGGCCTGGCGTCCACCTACATCTATATGGACTTCGGCTACAGCGGCGGGCTGTACTCCGTCTTCAGCACGGTGACCATGC
The DNA here is from genome assembly GCA_051886675.1 of Aristaeellaceae bacterium. Classification (GTDB taxonomy): domain Bacteria; phylum Bacillota; class Clostridia; order Christensenellales; family Aristaeellaceae; genus UBA11524. Next base: position 1,920 of record JBJEYH010000187.1, on the reverse strand, counting down.
TGGCCACGGCGGTCATCATGGTGGCGTATCCCGCCATCAGCCGCAGGGTGCCCCGCAAGGCCCTCATGCGGGTGATGCTGACGGTGTCCGCGGCGGGGTATGGCGTCGCGCTTCTGTCGGGGCTGCTGCTTCAGGGCGCCGGCATGCGGTTCTGGGGCATCACCCTGGGCTACATGCTGGCCAACTTCGGCCAGTTCACCTTCTACCTGATCATGATGATCTCCATCATCAACACCGTGGAGTACAACGAATACAGGCACGGCGTGCGGGACGAGGCCATCATCACCTCCCTGCGGCCCTTCCTGACCAAGCTGGGCTCGGCGCTGATTGTGGTGCTGATTTCCCTGTCCTACATGGCCTTCTCCGTGACGGACACCACCAACGGCATTTCCCAGCTGGAAAGCGCCGCCTCCCAGGGCCTGATCACCGAGGCCGAGAAGCTGGCCTCCATCGAGGGCGTGCTGGCGGGGGTGCAGCCCTGGCAGACACGGGGGCTGTTCCTGGTGATCATCCTGGTGCCGCTGGCGATGATGACCCTGTCCTACCTGATCTACCGCCGGCACTACAGGCTGGATGAGGGCGAGTACGACAGGATCTGTGCCGAGCTGGCCCGGCGGAAGGGGGAGGCCGCATGAGCCTGACCCGCGTGGCCCTGCGTCTTGCGGCGCCGCTGCCCAGGGTGGAGGGCTTCAGCCGGTACCTGTTCGTCGGCCCGCATCCGGACGATATCGAGATCGGCGCGGGCGCAACCGCGTCCCGGCTGGCGGCAATGGGCAGGCAGGTGACGTTCCTCATCTGCACGGACGGCCGCTACGGCGACGAGAACTGCGACCTCCATGGCGATGCGCTGGCGGATGCGCGCCGGGAGGAGGCCCTCCGCTCTGCCGCGGCGCTGGGGGTCACGGACGTGCGGTTCCTCGGCCTGTCGGACGGAGGCTTCTACACCATGGAAGAACTGACGGCCGGCATTGCCCGGGTCATCGGCGAAACGCAGCCGGAGGTGCTGCTGGCGCCGGATCCCTGCGTGCGCAGCGAATGCCATCCGGATCACCTGAACGTGGGACAGGCTGTGCGCCGTCTGGCCTGCAACGCCGCCAATCCCGGGATCATGGCGGGCTACGGCGCGCAGAAGGCGCCCATCGGGGCCCTGGCCTACTACATGACCGCCCGGCCCAACCGCTATGTGGCCACCCGGGGGCATGTGGCCAGGCAGCTGGAGGCCATCTTCGGCTGCCACCAGAGCCAGTTTCCGCCGGAGAGCGCGGCGGCGCGGAGCATCCGCCTGTACCTGCGGCTGCGCTCGGTGGATTTCGGCCTGCGCAGTCTGAAGGGCTGTGCGGAGGGCTTCCGGGTGCTGGGCCCGACGCAGATGCACTGCCTGCCCGAGGCGGACAGGCGGTAAGGCGGACAACCGGCGTTTCCGGCCTGAAGGGGCCTGGGACGCCGGTTTTTTCTGCGCGCCCGGGGGCCGCCGGGCCGATGGCCGATGGGCGCGGGGATTGCCGCTTCCAGGGCGCCCGGGCCGAAAAATGGCAGAATTCATCTTGACAGTACACAGTGCGATTGATATAATGTGGTAAGAATAGTCCCGCATCGGACAAGTTCAAATCAGTAAGGAGGAACCATTCCTATGAAAAAGGTCCTGGCAGTTGTCCTTTCTCTGGCGATGCTCCTGTCCCTGACCCTGCCCGCCATGGCGGACGGTCTGGCCGTGGGCACCTATGATCCCGCTTCCGCCGGCGAATATACCTTCAACTTCGGCTGGTGGGGCAATCAGGTCCGTGACGAAGTCACCAAGGCTGCCGCCGACTTCTTCACCGAGAATTATCCCAACGTCACCTTCAACCTGAACGCTCAGGGCTGGGCCAACTACTGGGCGCTGATGAGCACCTATTCCGCCAACAACGACCTGCCTGACAT
>JBJEYH010000186.1:0-4507 GCA_051886675.1 Aristaeellaceae bacterium | reverse complement strand
GCCTTCTTCTGACGGGCAGGCCGCGCCGCCATCCTGAACGCCGCCGGGGCTTCGTGCATCCCGGCGGCGTTGCTTTTGCATGGCGGTTGCGCGGCGCGGGGCCTTCCGCTGACCCGGCGGGTTCGCTGGCGAGGGGGGCCGCAAGCAGCGGTATGCGTCCTGACAGCGCAGCCAGCGGTCAGGCCGCCGGTGAAGCGGCCTGTCCTCCGGAATGCTCCGCCGCCCCGTCAGTCGCCGCTGACCGGCAGGACACAGGTTCCGCGCACGCCCTCCCGACCGGCCGCCCGCCGCGTCCCATCCGCGCAAAAAGCCGCCGGGCATCCTCGCGATACCCGGCGGCTGTGGTTATGCCTGCTTCTTTTCCGCGTTCTCCGCCAGCTGCATCATCGTCCAGACGATGTCCGCGGCGGCGTTGGGGTTGATTTCCTTCCGCTGGGCCGCGATCATGGCGGCGCGGTCCTCATCGCTGTGGAGCAGCTCGTCCAGCCGCCGGGGCAGCTCCTCCGGCTGATGGCAGTAGGCAGCCAGGCCGTAGCGCTCGAACAGGCTGGCGTTGGCCGTCTCGCAGCCCTCGATGGGGTTGATGATGATCATGGGCGTGCCGATGGTCATCGCCTCGGAGGTGGTCAGCCCGCCGGACTTGGTGACCAGCACGTCCGCGGCGGCCATCAGCGGGTACAGCGGCGATACCCGCCCCTGCACGCTCACCCGGCTGTCGCCGGCCCATTCGGCTTCCGCCTCGGCCTTGGCCCGGGCGTTGGAGCCGCAGACCACCGTCAGATGATCGCCCTCCCGCAGGGACGGCAGCAGCGTGCCGATCACCCGGGGCAGATGCCCCGCGCCCATGGATCCGCCCACCAGCAGCACCTCGCGGCCGTTTTCGTCCAGGCCCTGGGCACGCTTGGCTTCCCGCTTGTCCAGGCAGGGGGTGCAGGCCGGATTCACCGGAATGCCCGTCACGTGGATCTTCTCCGCCGGGATGCCCCGGTCCAGACACTCCTGCCGCATGGCCTCATGCCCGATGAACAGCGCATCGGCCTCCACGTCCTCGCTGAAGGGATGCAGGGTGTAATCCGTCATGACCATCCCCAGCACGCCCTGGAAAAGCCCCTTGTGCCGCAGCCGGGTCACGCTCTGCCCGCCGAAAAGATGCGTGCACAGGATGATATCCGGCTGATACTCCGCCAGCAGCTGCTCCATGCGGAAGGCGTAGCTGGCGTTGACGTAGTAGATGGGCGACTTGTAGCGGGCGCTGCTGATCTTCTTGCCGATCTTGTAGACCTTCCCGAAAAGCCGGGGCACGTAGCGCACGATGTTCACATAGGTGCCGCACACCAGCCTGGACAGCTGCTGGCCGCCAAAGGCCAGACAATCCTCCACACGGCTCTCCACACCCTGGCTGGTCAGCGCGTCGTGCAGGGCGTAGGCCGCGGCGTCGTGGCCGCCGCCCGTGTGCGCGGACAGAATCAATGCTCGCATGGCAGGTTCTCCTCCCTGTCCTGCAGCTGCTCCTCAATGATGCGGCAGGCCTGCAGGATGATTTTCGCGCAGGGTCGGGAGGCGTAATAGGCCGCTGTGCGTTCCTCGGGCTGAGGCGCCTCGGCGCTCCTGCCCAGAAGCTCGCCGCACTGGGTGGTGCCCATTTCCTCCAGGAAGCGCCGGTGAACCTCCTGCACCCGGGCGTATACCCGGGTACGCTTGGCCTTGTCCGCGCCGTCCGGGCCCTCCAGCGCGCCGCAGAGCATCACCGCCGCCGAAAAGGCGCCGCAGTTCTGCCGCAGCCTGCCCATTCCCCCGCCAAAGCCTGTCGCCACCAGCGCCGCCTGCGCCTCGGTCAGCCCGGCCAGATCGCCGTAGGCCTTCATGACCGCCTGGGCGCAGTTGTCCCCCGAGGCGAACAGCTGCAGGGCTTTCTTCTCCCGTACCGTCATATGCGCCGATTGCCTCCTGTTAGTGGGTGATCATGATGGTATCGCGCAGATGATCGTACACCTGCTCCTTGTAGGTATCAGTGTACGCCTTGGGGTAGGACACATGCACGACGTAGAGCACCTTGTTCACGCAGGTGGCATGCACGCGTCCCGCGACCTCCACATTGCCCGAGAGCGTGCCGGAATAGTTGGCGTACACGCCGGCGCTGTCCAGCAGATTGCGCTCCGCCGTCTTGGAGGGGCTGTAGCTGTTGAAGCCGGATTCGCCGATGCTGTCCAGCATGTCGTTGATGACCTTCTTCAGGTCGCTGGTGGAATAGTTGCTGCTCACGGAGGTGGCCGTGATGGTGATGCTGGCGGCGTAGTCCACATTCATGTCCGGGTTCATCAGCATGAAGGAATTGGTGGACGGCGTCTCGATGGTCCAGCCCACGGGCGCCTCGAAGGACAGGCTGATGTTGGTGGCGTCATACACCTGGTAGGTGAAGGTGATGGGCGGCACCGGCGAAGGCGTCGGCTTGTCGATGGGGTCGATGATCACGGGCGTCGCGCCGGCGTACTGGCTGGTCATGGTGGGCGCGACGGTGATCACGACCTGATCGGGCACGTACACGTCGTCCACGCCCTCCTCGGCCAGGGGATCGTAGGCGCTGTCGTCATAGTCGTAGTCCAGGACCAGCTCCGGCGTGGCCGTGGGCACGACGTTCAGGTTCTGCGTCGCCTGCCCTGCCGGCGCGGCGGTGGTGGTCACGGGGGTGTAGCGGGAGTTGGACTTGCTCTGGCAGCCGCACAGCACGCATACGCACGCCAGCAGCGCCATGGCCAGCACGAGTCGCTTCTTCATCATCAATCCCTCCAATGTTGTCAAGTCTTGCCCGATGATACAACGGATGCCCCGCGGAAATCACTGCGCGTCATCGCTGTAGCGGGGATGATAAAGCCTGCGGTCCAGGCTCCAGATCCTTTCGGAGAAGGCGCCCTCCGGCACCCGTTCCATGATGCCCTGCATCTCGTTCATGCGGGCGTCCAGCAGGTCAATCCAGTGCAGCACCTCCGCCTCGGGGAACATGGGCTGCCGGGGGCTGCCGTACTCGGCCTCGCCGTGATGGCTGATGATCATGTGCTCCAGCAGCACCACCATTTCGCCCTCCACGCCCACGTTCTTCGCCGCCTGGGCCAGCTGCGCCACGCCGCGCACCAGATGCCCGATGAGCAGTCCGTCCCGGCTGTAGTCGGACACGTTGCCCATTTCGTCGCTCTTCATCTCGCTGATCTTGCTCAGGTCGTGGAGGATCACCCCTGCCCGCAGCAGATCCCCGTGCAGGAACGGATACGCCGCGATCACATGCTCGGCCAGGCGCAGCATCCCGGTGGTATGGTGCAGCAGGCCGCTGCGCTCGGCATGGTGCAGCCGCTGCCCCGCCGGAAACCACATCAGGCTGTCCCCCGCCATGCGCAGCATTTCCCGCACCAGCTTCTTCAGGTCCTCGCTGGCGAAGCGGTCGATGGTTTCGTTGATTTCCCGGAGCATGTCCTCGGGCTTCTCCGGGGCGCAGGGCACCAGCCGGGACAGATCCACATTGTCCTCGGGCTGCGCGGGACGCATGCGCTCGATGCGCAGCTGCGTGCGGCCGTTGTACTCCTGCACCAGGCCCCGCACCTTGACCACCGTGCCTGCCGCGGGCGGCGCGACCGTGCCGTCCCACATCTTGCAGTTGATCTCTCCCGTGCGGTCGGTCAGGTTCATGTCCAGGTATCTGCTGCCGTTGCTGCCGGTGCGCTGGTCGCTGGAGCGTACCAGCAGGAATCCCTCAAAGCGCAGATCCTTCACCAGCTGGCTGACGGTCATCTGTTCCATCGGATGCTTCCTCCTGTTGTTTCAATGGCTTCTTGGCGCGATCGGGCGGATGGGCCTGCGCGGGGGACGCTCCCGGGGCGGGCGGCGGAAACGGCGGTGAGGCCGCTGCGGACGCGGGGCGCGCGAGAGCGTGCCCGGACGGGCTGCGGAAGCTGCCGTGGAATCCGCTGCGGACGCGACCCGCGTGATGGCGTTCCCTGGCGGATCGCGAAACCTGCCGTGGCACCCGCTGCGGACGCGACCCGCGCGAGGGCCTTCCCGGACGGGCTTCGTAACCTTCCGTGGCATCCGCTGCGGACGCGACCCGCGCGAGGGCCTTCCCGGGCGGGCTTCGTAACCTTCCGTGGCATCTGCTGCGGACGCGACCCGCGCGATGGCGTTCCCTGGCGGATCGCGGAACCTGCTGTTTCCATCGCGGGCGAACTTCGTCGCCTGCTCGGAAACTCCGGCTTCTTTCGTTCCCTTTTTTGTTTTTCTTTGTGTTGCGCCTGGGCTGCCGCGACATCCCTGCGCAGGGGCATCGCCCCTTGACCCTTTTCCGCTGCCGCGTTCCCTTGGTGATTGGCTTAGAAGGGGGCGTCGCCGCCCTGGTAGCCTGCTTCAGGCGCCAGGTTGGCGTAGGTGGTGTATTCGCTCAGCCAGGCTACCTTCACCGTGCCCAGAGGGCCGTTGCGCTGCTTCTGCACGATGATCTCGCCCACGTTCTTCTCCTCGCACT
>JBJEYH010000185.1:0-4514 GCA_051886675.1 Aristaeellaceae bacterium | reverse complement strand
CCGTGGCGGGCAACTTCTACGCGGTGCTGAAGAACATCCGCGCCGTGGGCAGCGATCTGGTCTTCTACGGCTCCAGCACCGGCAGCCCCTCCGTGGACGCGGGCGTGCTGACCATCGCGGGCAAGTAATATCAGCCGCAGCGGCCCGGCGCTCTCCCACACGATACGGTTTCCGGGCAGATGGCCGCAGGCCGTCCGCGATGGAAGCCGCCCTTCCGCGCATACAGCAGGAACGTCCGGGGCAAACGTCCCCGGGCGTTTCCTTTTCCCCCGATCATGACAGAAGGCAGGTGATTCCCCGTGAGGAAGCCGCGGCTTCCAAAGATCAACTCCATCCATTTCGGCGGCGCACGGCTGGGCCTGGCGCTGCTCATCGGCGGCGTGCTGCCGCTGGCCGCATGGCTGATGTTCCACGTCATCCCGTGGCCGCTGTGCGCCGTGGAAGACGCGCTGCTGATGGGTTTCATCGCCGTTTTCGCGGTGGAAATGCACCAGGACTTCGGCAGGGGGTCCTACTACGAGCGGCGATTGGCGGAGGACATCCCCTTCGACCCGCGCAGGCAGGAGGCCGTCATCCGGGGGTCCGCCTGCACGGGGGAAACAATCGCGGGCTTCGCAGCCGGTAGGACGGCAGCTTCACGGAGGTGATGGTGCTGCGCTCGGCGGAGGAGGAGCGGCGCTTCCTGCGGGCCTACGGGCTGGAGAGCGTCAGGCGGGAATACTGAGACTTTTTTCACGGAGGCCAACCGGACGGATATGCCCCGCGTCTAACAGGCGTCATGATCATGAACGAGGAACGTGAGCATATGGACGAACAGACCTATCTGGACAGGATGCAGGCGGCGGAGCAGGTGCTGTACCGGGTGGCGTGCACGCTGCTGGACAGCGAGGCCGACCGGCGGGACGCCATGCAGGAAACGGCCCTGCGCGCCTGGGAAAAGCGGGACACCCTCCGGCAGGAGCAGTACTTTCAGACCTGGGCGGTGCGGATCATGATCAACGTGTGCCGCACCATGCACAGGCAGCGCCGGCGCGTGACGGTCACGGAGGACGTGGGCGACCGGCCTGCGCCCCAGGGGGACGCGGAGCTGCGCCTTGCGCTGGACGCGCTGCCGGAAAGGTACCGCCTGCCGCTGGTGCTGCACTACCTGATGGGCTTTTCCGTGGCGGACATCGCGCGGATGCTGCGCATGCCCGCGGGCACGGTGAAGTACCACCTGCATCAGGCCAGAAAGGCTCTGCGCGTCGAACTGGACGGAAAGGAGGCGTGACCATGAAGGAAGCTGAACTGCGCGAGCGTCTTGCGCGCCTGTATCCGGAGGAGCCGGAAGCGACCCATCAGGCGTACCTCATGGCCCTGGCCTCCCGAAAGGAGCGGCATGTCATGAAGCGCAAACTGGCCCTGATTCCCGTGCTGGCGCTGCTGCTGCTGCTGGCGCTGGCTGCCACGGCGGTGGCCGTGAACTACTATTCGGTGACCCGGTATCCCCGGGGGGACCGGCAGGAATTCCTGAACCGCGTGATCACCCTGAACGAGCATTACAGCAACGAGCTGCTCGACCTGAGCGTCAACGACTTCGTCTTCGACGGGCAGACCATCGACGTGGCCCTGGACATCACCCGCAGGACGGATACCGGCTTCTACCTGGCGATGCAGCTGACCGCCGTGGATGAATCCGGCAGGAGCTACATGGTGGACGTGGAGGGCACGCGGGGCGGGGACTTCCTCAGCGGCTTCTACTGCCCGGATCCGTGGGCGGAGGATACCGGCTGGACGGAGGCGGACGGCTACGGCTTTGACGGCGTGGTGTGGGACGAGGAGGGCAATCCGCCCCCGGACGGCGCGCGCCTGGACTGGACGATGACCTTCACGGTCTTGCGGCCCCTGTGGCCCGTGGAGGCCCTGGACGAGGCGGCCTGCACCGCTGACTGGGACGCCCTGCGCCAGGCCTGCATCGACGCCTTGCAGGCCCACAGGATCCTCTACACCCCGGGCCTGACGGAATACGCCTTCTGCGTGCCGGAAGCCCTGGGGCTGAGCGATGAGGAAGCCGACGCCCTTGGCAAGGTGGACGCCCTGGTGCGCTGCGGGGCCTTCGGGCGGGAGGACACCATCGTCTGCGCCTTCACCACGCAGGCGGCGGACGGCGTGCAGCGGGAGGAAATCACGGGCATGCGCTTCCCCATGGAGGGCTTCGACCTGGTGATCGACCGGCTGGATCTGTCCTTCCAGCGGCTGATTCTGGAGGCGCACTACGACTTCGGCCGGGCAATGACCCTGGAGGAGCTGGAGCAGGCGGATGTGCCGCGGGCATGGCTGATCGGCTACAACGGCAGGGCGGCGAACCTGACCACGCCCTGGTTCGCCAATGCGGACGTCACGGCGGATGGGCAGGGGGAGGCCCGGCTGCGGCTGAGCGTCAGCGATTATCTGACGGAGGCGGTGCAGCGCATCACCCTGACGCCCGCCGACCGCGACGGGGCGATGAACATCGTTCCGCACCCGGAGCAGGCCGTGACCATCGACCCCGGCAGGTGAATTTCCCCCCACAGGCGCGGCCCCGGAGCTTCGGCCCCGGGGCTGATTTGCGTCTTGCGTTTGCGTTTTGGCGCCGTTGCTGGTATAATGGGCGGAGAAACTTACCCGAGGAGGTGCGGCCTGTGGAGCAGGAACAGCTGGAAGTGGAGGGCTGCGGTTATCTTTGCGTGCATGAGGAGCTGGTGGCCCAGGTGCAGTCCGCCCTGCCGGATGACGATACCCTGTCCCGGCTGAGCGATCTGTTCAAGGCCTTCGCCGACGGGACGCGGATCCGCATCCTGTACGTGCTGTTCGAGGCGGAGGTCTGCGTGTGCGACCTGGCCCGGCTGCTGGGCATGACGCAGTCCGCGGTGAGCCATCAGCTGCGGATTCTCAAGCAGGCCCGGCTGATCAAGAGCCGTCGGGACGGCAAGACCGTGTTCTACTCCCTGGCGGACGATCATGTGGCGACCCTCCTGTGCCAGGGCACGGAGCATATCAGCGAGGATTGACAAAAGCCCGTCGGCACAATCGCACCGGCGGGCTTTCGCATGTCCGGGAATACGCATCACGGCGCAGGCCTTCACGGGAAAGCCTGCGCCGCAGTGCGTCAGAGGGGGATTACAGGTCGGAGGGGGTGGCAGGCTTGTCGGGATCCTCAGGCTTGTCGGGATCCACGGGCTTGTCGGGATCTTCAGGCTTGACGGGATCTTCGGGCTTGTCGGGATCTTCAGGCTTGACGGGATCCTCGGGCTTGTCGGGATCCACAGGCTTGTCGGGGTCCTCGGGCTTGACGGGATCCTCGGGCTTGTCGGGCTTATCGGTCGGGGGAGGCGTCACGGGATTGCCGGCAGCCAGCTGATCAGCCAGCTCGCAGAGCTTCTCCATGGTGTCCCTGTCGGCCTCGCCGGTGACGGGCTCCAGCTTCCAGTCGGTCTGGAAGGCCTTCACGGCGGCAGCGGTGCGCGAGCCGTACACGCCGTCGATCTCCGAGCTGCTCGTGCCCAGGTAGCCCAGGTCGAAGAGCATCCGCTGCAGGATCTTGACGGGTTCGCCCTTGTCACCGGTCTCCAGGGGCATGAAGCGGTCGTAGGCCGGGGCGTTGGAGCTGTAGAGCTTGTTCAGCATGGCGGAGGAGGCGTAGCTGCGCTCGGTATAGCCGATGGCGAACTGGAACAGATGCACCGCGATCAGCGTGTTGTCGCCAAAGACGCCGTCCACCTTGCCCACGGGATAGCCCAGGTCGGCCAGACGCTGCTGCATCTTGCGCACGCTGGAGCCGGTCGCGCCCTTGCTGATGCGGCCGTCATCCGTGGTGGTGGAGCTGGAGGTGGAGGTGGTGGGCTTGGGGGTGGCGGTGGGACTGACCGTGGCCGTCGCGGCGACGGTGGGCGTGGGAGAAGGCGTCGCGGTCACATCGGGGGTGGCGGTGACGGTCATCTGGTTGTCGGAGGTCATCTCCACCACATAGCCGCCGTTCAGCGCGTCCTCATGCAGACGGATCAGCCGGTTGCCGATGCTCACGGCCACGGTGGTTTCCTCGGAGGTGGCGGGGAAGGTATGGTAGCTGTTGTCCGCCAGGTTCACGGTGACGATGCTGTGATCGGCCGCCACGATGGCGACCGCGTCCTCCGTGGCGGTCATGCTCAGGGGATCGGCGATGCCCGCGCCGATTTCGCGGTGCAGGGCGGAGGTGTCGGTGATCAGCCCGGCGGGCTCCTCCAGGGTGTAGGCCTTCAGGGTGGTGGCGTCGGCGCTCTGCTCGATGTAGAACAGGGTCGAGCCGTTGGTGCAGGCGGCCAGGACGCTGTCGGACAGCTGCTCTGTGGCGCTATCCTCCTTCAGGACGGTCAGCACGCCCTCCTCCAGGGTGAAGGGCAGGGTCGCGGCCACGGCGGCCAGGTCATCCTCGGTGGGCGCGGCGGCGACAACCCGCGTGCCCGAGGCGTCCAGCATAATGCCGTAGAGCTGGCCGGACTGGGCCAGGCAGAACAGCT
>JBJEYH010000184.1:0-4521 GCA_051886675.1 Aristaeellaceae bacterium | reverse complement strand
GGAGGCGAAGCGGTTCGTGCCGCCGCCGGGCTGCTCGGAGCATCAGCTGACCCGGTCGGTGGACATCCGGATCTGCGAGGGGTGGAACCTGCCGCCCCGCTCCGAGCCCCTGAAGGATTCGCCCCAGGGGGCGTGGGTGGTGGCGCATGCCTGGGAATACGGGTTCATCCAGCGCTGGCCGGACGCCGATCCTGCCCTGGACGATCACCGGCCCTACTGCTTCCGCTACGTGGGCAAGACCCACGCGCTGCTCATGCACGCGCTGGGCATGACCATGGAGGAATACCTGGCGCTTTTGCGGGAGCAGGGCGCGGTCACCCTGCTGGACGAAAACGGCGCTCCCCTGGCCACGGCCATGTGCGCCGAAGCGGGGGAGCGCCATACGGTATTCGAAGCGCCTGCGGATGTGGAGCTGGAGGACGCCAGCCTGGACAACACCGGCTGGGCGGTGATCAGCTTCACCTATCCGTCCAGGGGGTGATGGCCGAAGGGGAAGATCACCCGGCGCACCCGTCCCACCAGCATGCCGCGGGGGAGAGGGCCGATGCGGCGGCTGTCGTTGGAGCTGTCGCGGTTGTCGCCCAGGACGAAGTACTCGTCTTCGCCCAGGGTGCGGGCGGGCATCTGGCGGCGGAAGCGGCAGCGGGCGGGATCCAGATAGGGCTCGGACAGGGGCTCGCCGCCGATGTGCACCACGCCCTCGATGATCTCGATGGTCTCGCCGGGCAGGCCGATCACCCGCTTGACGAAGCACTGCGGGATCAGCTTCCACCGGTCCATGTACCGCCCGGGGTAGTGGCAGATCACCACGTCCCCGCGCCGGGGCCGGCCCAGGCGGTAGTCCAGCCGGCTGACCAGCAGCCACTGGCCCGTGCGCAGGGTGGGCAGCATGCTTGAGCCCCTGACCCGCACCAGCTCCGCCACCGTCAGGCGCAGGATGAGCGCGATGGCCAGCGCCGCCAGGAAAATGATCACGTCCCCGATCATGCGCCGCCGTCCTTTCTGCAATGGCTGTCCATGGCGTCAGTCCTGCCGGGCGGGGTCGGGCCCCTGGGCGAGCACCTTCTTGCGCCGTTTGAGGAAGGTTTCCCGATCCATCATGACAATGCGCCCGCAGCCGGAGCAGCGGATCTTGATGTCCGCGCCGGTGCGGATGACCGTCCATTCGCTGGAGCCGCAGGGGTGCTGCTTGCGGGTGAGCACCACGTCGCCCAGCCGGATTTCCTGGGCCGTATCCATGAGCGTTCACATCCTTCTCTGGGTAAGAATCGTCAGCAATGATTATACATGCTTTCCGCGCCGCTTGCAAGGCGATGGACGGCGGCAATTTCCCGGCGCGTTGCATTTTCCGCCGCGGACTGCTATAATAGGGGCACATCAGGAAACGGGAGGCGGTCTGGGTGGCGAGGGCGACGGATCCGGTGGGCGTGTTCGACAGCGGCGTGGGAGGCATCAGCGTGCTGGCGGAATTGCGCCGGGTGCTGCCGAAGGAGGATTTCCACTTTTATGGCGATACGGCCCACGCGCCCTACGGCACCAGGAGGCCCGAGGAGGTCATGGGCTTTGTCCGGGGGGTGATGGCCCACCTGGAGCAGAGCGGCGTGAAGGCGGTGGTCATCGCGTGCAACACGGCCACCAGCGTTGCGGCCGAGGAGCTGCGCCGCAGCTGCGCCATGCCCATCATCGGCATGGAGCCTGCGCTGAAGCCCGCCCACGAGCTGCGTCACGGCGGGCAGATTCTGGTGCTGGCCACGCCCATGACCCTTCGGCTGCCCAAGTTTCAGCGCCTGATGGAGCGCTACGGCGAGGGGGTGGAGCCGCTGCCCTGCCCGGGGCTGATGGATCTGGTGGAGCAGGAGGACTTCGCCCAGGCCAGGCGGTATCTGCAGGAGCATTTCGCGCCCTTCGACATGGGGCGGGTGGACGCGGTGGTGCTGGGCTGCACGCATTATTCCTTCCTGCGGCCGGTGCTACGGGAGCTTCTGCCCGCCAGCGTGCCCGTGCTGGACGGCAATCAGGGCACGGCCCGGCAGCTGGCGCGGGTGCTGGCGGCGCAGGGGCTGCTGAATCCCGGCGGCGCGGGCAGCATCACCCTGGAAACAAGCGGCGATCCGGCGGTGGCCATTCCGGTGATGGAGCGGCTGCTGGCCCGGGCGTGAAAGAATACGCGGCAATGGGCGGCGGGCAGGCGGGCCCGCCGTCCTTTTTTCGGCCGCGGAAAGGCGCGCGGCGGGACTGACGGGCAAAAAAGTTTGAAGATTTTTGACAAAGATAGATTTTCTGGGAAATTAACTCTTTTCTTTTGGCAACAACCATGGTACAATGATAACATCGTGTGAAAAGTGCCTGTGTGTTCACGTTTTATCGGAGCTGTTCCATTTTCACCGCGCAGGCGTATTCATCAGAAATCAAGTTCAACAGGAGGAGTGTACCATGGCTGAATACATCACGACCAATATCCGGAACATCGCCCTCATGGGGCATGGCGGCGAAGGCAAAACCACCTTGACGGAGGCTATGCTGTTCGCCGCGGGCATTATTGACCGCCAGGGCAAGGTCGAGGATGGTACCACGGTGACCGACTTCGAGCCCGAAGAGATCAAGCGCAAGTGTTCCATCAGCGCCGCCTGCGCGCCCATCGACTGGAACGACAAGATGCTCAACATTATCGACGTGCCCGGCTATTTCGACTTCGTGGGCGAGATGGTGGGCCCCCTGCGCGTGGTGGAGACGGCGTGCATCGTCGTCAGCGGCGTGACCGGCCTGAGCGTGGGCGCCGAGAAGGCCTTCACCCATGCGGTGAAGCAGGGCGTGGGCCGTATGTACGTCATCAACCAGATGGACCGCGAGCATGCCAGCTTTGACAAGGTCATCCAGCAGCTGCGCGAGCGTCACGGCAGCTGCGTGGTGCCCGTGCTGATGCCCATCGGCGAGGGCGACAGCTTCCGCGGCGTGGTGAACGTCCTGGAGAAGAAGGCCTACGAGGGCGCCTACAAGAAGAGCGTCGAGGTTCCCATGCCCGAAAACATGAAGGACAAGGTGGACCGTGCCTTCGAGTACCTGGCCGAGCAGGCCGCCGCTGCCGACGACGATCTGATGATGAAGTACCTGGAGGAAGGCGAGCTGAATTATGAAGAGATTCTGCTGGGCTTCCGCAAGGGCATGAAGGACGGCAGCATCGTGCCTGTGTGCGCCTGCTCCGCGCTGACCGGCGTGGGCATCGCCCGCACCATGGATCTGATGGCCAAGTATCTGCCCTCTCCCGCCCATGACGGCATCGAGCATGTGGGCTTCAACCCCCGCAACGGCGAATCCCAGGTGCGCGTGTGCAAGGACGATCAGCCCTTCTCCGCCTTCGTGTACAAGACCATCGCCGACCCCTTCGTGGGCAAGCTGTCGCTGTTCCGCATCTTCTCCGGCAAGCTGACCAGCCAGACCATCCTCTACAACGTCAACAAGGACAAGACCGAAAAGACCGCCGGCATCTACATCCTGCGCGGCAAGAAGCAGATCAGCAAGCAGGTGCTCCACGCCGGCGACCTGGGCGCCCTGTCCAAGCTGCAGTATACCGCCACCGGCGATACCCTGGCTGATTACGCCAATCCCATCCAGTATCCCGGCCTGGCCTTCCAGCCCCCGTGCATCAGCAAGGCTGTGTACGCCGCCAAGCAGGGCGAGGAGGACAAGGTGTTCTCCGGCCTGAACCGCCTGATGGAAGAGGATCCCTCCATCACCCTGGAAAAGAATCCCGACACCTTCGAGACCCTGCTGTCCGGCCAGGGCGAAATGCACCTGGACGTGATCCGCAACAAGCTGGCCGCCAAGTTCGGCGCCAACGCCGTGCTGCAGGATCCCAAGATCCCCTATCGCGAGACCATCCGCAAGGCCGTCAAGGTGCAGGGCCGCCACAAGAAGCAGTCCGGCGGCCATGGCCAGTTCGGCGATGTGTGGATCGAGTTCAGCCCCATCGTGGACAGCGACGAGGAATTCGAATTCGTGGATGCCGTGGTGGGCGGCGTGGTGCCGCGCAACTTCATTCCTTCCGTGGAGAAGGGCCTGCGCGACAACATCAAGAAGGGCGTTCTGGCCGGCTATCCCATGGTGGGCCTGCGCGCCAAGCTGTATGACGGCTCCTACCATCCCGTGGACTCCTCCGAAATGGCCTTCAAGACCGCTGCCCGCATCGCCTACAAGAAGGGCTGCGCCGACGCGTCTCCCGTGCTGCTGGAGCCCATCATGCACGTGGACATCATCGTGCCCGACGAGTACATGGGCGACATCATGGGCGACATGAACAAGCGCCGCGGCCGCATCATCGGCATGAACCAGACCGATGGCCAGCAGCGCGTCGAGGCGGAAGCCCCCATGGCCGAAATGTTCAAGTACGCCACCGACCTGCGCTCCATGACCCAGGCCCGCGGCTCGTTCTCCATGCGGTTTGAGCGCTACGAGGAAGTGCCCGCCGTCGTGGCCCAGAAGATCATCGCCGCCGCCGTCAAGGACGAGGACGAGGACGAATAA
>JBJEYH010000183.1:1259-4537 GCA_051886675.1 Aristaeellaceae bacterium | reverse complement strand
GTGTTGCCGCCGTCCAGGTTGATGGCGTCGGAGCAGCCCATGTCATAGAGCAGGGAGGCGCAGGTGGTCAGGTTCGCGCCGTCGGAGTGATCCTTCCGGCCTTCCACCAGCAGGCCCACGTAATGTCCCGGCTCAATGATGCCGATGCAGCTGCGGGGCTCCAGATGATTGTACTCATCCTTGTCCACATCCGCCAGCTCGCCGTCGCGGATCAGGATCGGCCCGAAGGCCACCACCGTGGTTGCGCCGCGGTCGACGTAATCCTGGGCGGACATCTCCCAGGCCTCGTTGACCTCTGCCTTCCCCGAGGGGAAGAAGGCCATCGTGGCCAGGTTGGGGATGGCGTCGATGAGTTTGGAGTAGCTCTTGCTGTACAGCACCCTGCCGTCCCGGACGATATGCCCCGGATACCGGTCGTTGCTGACGCGGTAGGAGTAGAAGTCGCCGCTCTGGGCATAGACCACGCTTTCCCGGGCGGCCATATCCTGGGGCAGGCCGTTGGTACGGCCGGGCTTCTCCTCGTTGTAGGTGACGGTGTACAGGCTGGAGCCCTTCGCGCAGCAGATCTCCGCCAGATAATAGGTCAGGCAGGGCGAGGTGGTCTGCGTGCGGGTGATTTCCAGGCGCAGCGTCTGATCCACATAATACCAGTAGCCGCCCTTGTGATCCTTGTAGTACACGGGATCCTCGCCCTCGGGGAGGAAGCCCTCGTCGTTCAGCTCGGGCAGATCATCGGGGGAAGCCATGGGCCGGGGCGTGGCCAGCGACGCGGCGGGAAGGCTCAGCAGCATCAGGGCCGTCAGCAGAAGCAGCAGGCGTTTCATCATCGGCAACAATCCTCCTTGCGATATCCTCCCTATTATATCCTCGGCGATGCCCAGCGTCAATGAAAAAGCGCGCCTCTCCCCCGCGACGGGCCGGGAGCGGGCGCGCTGTCCGTCCGGACGGCGGATGCGCCGGTCACAGATGCTGCTTCAGGAAATCGGCCATCAGCGCCCAGGAGGCGTCGGCGTCGGCCCCGGGGCGCAGGTTGAACCCGTGATGGGCCTCGTAGCGCTGATGGCTGACCTGTACGCCGGCCTCCCGCAGACGGTCGCGGAACCGCTCCGCCTCCTGGCACAGGGAATCCCTGCTGGCCGTGATGATCAGCGTCGGCGGAAAGGCTGCCAGCGCCTCCGCCGGGGCGAAGAGCGGGGAGACGAGCGGATTCCTTCTCGCCTCCGCGTCGGCGCAGTAGCAGGCGTCGAACATCCGCGACAGCCGCACCGGCAGGGTTCCCCGGGGCTTGTCGGCGGCGTCCGTGTAAACGTCCAGCGGCGGATAATCCAGGATCAGGCATCTGAGCCCGAGCAGGGATCGCGCCGCGTCCATCAGCTGAACCGCCGCGGTGAAATTGCCCCCCGCGCTGTGACCGCCCATGGCGATCCTGTCGGGATCGATCCCCAGCTCCTCCGGGTGCTGCCGGGCATACAGCGCCACGGCGTAGCATTCCCCGATGGCCGCCGGGAACGGATGCTCCGGCGCCAGGCTGTAATCGATGCTCAGGATCTTGACGTCCGCGCGCTGGGCCAGGCGCAGCATGAAGGGATCGTCCATCTCCGCGTTGCCGAACACAAACCCGCTGCCGTGGATGTTGATCATCAGCGGCAGCGTCCGGCTGTCCTCCATGCGGTAGCCCAGAACGCGGACGCGGCCCCGTTCGGTGTCCAGGAACATTTCGGCGCCGTCGCGGCGGCCCGCGCCGGGCTTGAAATACGCGGGCGCAAAACGCGCGCCCAGCCTTCTGATCCGCGCCATGCGCCGCTGCAGCTTTTCCAGGGTGTATGCTTTCGGATGTGCCATTGCTGATTACCTCGCGCTGTCGTGTCGCTGCCCCCGCCCTCCGCCGGAAGGAAAAACCGGCGGTGCGTGCCGCCGGTTCAGGAGCGCAGGGGAATTACCGGGGATTGCGGGGCAGGGTGCCCATGATCTGCCGGGCCTCGGCGGGGGTGGCGGGCTCCAGACCCATGGCGCGGATCAGCTCAGCCAGCCGCTCCACCACCTGCCAGTTGTATTCCGCCTGAACGCCGGGGGCCATGTACGCGCTGTCCTCAAAGCCGATGCGCACCACGCTGGCGCCCATGGCGATCGCCGCGGCCAGGAAGGTCCAGTTGTCCCGGCCGAAATGGGTCACGCCCCATTTGGCGTCCGCGGGCACGGCGGAGCGGAAGGCCTGCAGGCAGGTCATATCCGGCTGCATGCCGCCCCGGTGGCCGAACACCAGGTTGTAGAAGATCGGCCGGCGGTAGGGATTGGTCCGGCTGTCCCGCTCGATGTTGTAGATCATGCCGATGTCGAACACCTCGACCTCCGGGATGATCCCGCGGTCGTAGGAGGTCCTGGCGCAGTAGGTGATATCCGCGTCGGTGTTGATGTAGATGCCGCCGTTGAGGTTGGTGCTGCCGGCGTTGAGGGAGGAGCTTTCCACCCGCCAGTAGTCGAGGGGATTGCACCGCTCCTGGATGGTCATGTCGGACACGCCGCCGGTGGATGCCTGCACCACCACATCCGTCCGGGCGAGAATGTCCTCAAAGGTGGCGATCAGCTCGGTGGTATCGGGGGTCAGCGCGCCGTCGGGACGGCGGCAGTGCAGATGGCACATGCCCGCGCCGGCCGCCACGCTGCGCACCACGTCCTCCACCAGCGCGGCCCGGTCGACGGGCCTGCCCGCCGCCACGGGGGCCAGGGATATGATAACCTTGCGCATGTCACTCATTCCTTTCGTTTCCACAGCTGTTTTCTGACAGAGGATGACGACAAGGACTACAGACTACAGGCAAAACAAAACTTATTCTGCACGCCCTGCAGTCCTCCGCAGCCGCCGTGAAGGGGCTGTCATCCGCTTCATGACTGCATGGATCACAGGACTGCAGGCAAAACAGGCATTGTATCGGAGATGACTGCAAGAGCGCGGAAAAAGTGTAGAAAACTGTGCAGTCCTTGTAGTGATGTAGTCAGTCATCTGTCCGGGGAGAGGGGCAGCCCCAGGGCGGGGCCCACGGCGTCCATCCAGGCATCGGCAATCACCTGATGCCCGCTGACCGTGGGATGAATCCCGTCCCACACCCAGCAGGCGGCCTCCCGCAAATGGCACAGCCGCTCAAAGCGCTCCTGCAGGGGGAAAGTGTAGAAAACCGTGCAGTCCTTGCAGTGATGTAGTCAGTCATCTGTCCGGGGAGAGGGTCAGCCCCAGGGCGGGGCCCACGGCGTCCATCCAGGCATCGGCAATCACCTGATGC
>JBJEYH010000183.1:0-1159 GCA_051886675.1 Aristaeellaceae bacterium | reverse complement strand
CCGCTGACCGTGGGATGAATCCCGTCCCACACCCAGTAGGCGGCCTCCCGCAAATGGCACAGCCGCTCAAAGCGCTCCTGCAGGGGGATGAAGATCGCCCCGTTCCGCTCGGCGGCGCGCCGGATCTGCGCCTGCAGGGGCCGCAGCAGGGACAGCCACTGGTCGTAGGCTTCCTTCCGGTCGCCCACGGGCAGGACGAAGGGCTCCATCAGCACCACCAGCAGATCGGGGTTGGCGGCGCGGGCCTCGTCCAGCAGCAGCTGGCAGATCCGCCCGAACCGCTCCGGCCCCGAGCCCGAGTTTTCCCACAGCGTACAGGCCGCGTCGTTGATGCCCACCAGGATGCTCAGCACATCCGGGCGAAGGTTCACGGCATCCTCCTGCCAGCGGCCGTACAGGTCGGCGATGCGGTTGCCGGATATCCCCCGGTTGATGAAGGCGAAGTCCCGCTCCGGATACTGCGCGCCCCACCGGGCGTTCACCAGGAAGGCGTAGCCGTGACCCATCTGATGATTCAGATCCCAGGCGCGGTCGCGGTTTTTCTCCCGGAGGCCGTCGGTGATGGAATCCCCCTGGAAGAGGATGGTCGTTCCCGCCATTTATGCCAGCGCCTCCACAATGGTGCGCAGGGTGGATACCTGCCCCACGTTCCCCGGGAAAATGATGTAGGACAGCCCCGGGAATCTGCTTTCCTCCCCGGTGCGCCACACGGGAATGCCCGGCTGGGCCTGACCCGTCACCCAGGCCCGGCGCACCTGCAGGGCCTTCACGCCCACGTCGCTGGAGGTGATGCCCCCCTTGGCGATGAGGAACCGGGGCCGGAAGTGCAGCCCCGCCACCACCGCCGTGACCGCGTCGGAGATGCGCACGGAGATGGCCAGCATTTCCTCGGCGGAGGCTCCCTCCGGGGCGATCAGCGTGCGGCTGGTGTAGACCACGGCGGTCCTGCCCTGCCGCATGACCTCCTCGGCCAGGGCGGTGACCCGGGCGGTTTCAGCCTCCAGGCCCCCCTCCTCGGCATAGCGGGAGGCGCTGAACTCGATCCACCCCATGGGGCAGGCGGATTCCCTCAGGCAGTTCAGCTGGTCGGTGGTCTTCTTCACGTGGGAGCCCGCCAGCACCATGCCGCCCACCTCGGTGTGCGCGCCGATCAGCTCCT
>JBJEYH010000182.1:0-4598 GCA_051886675.1 Aristaeellaceae bacterium | reverse complement strand
GGGTCAGATCCTCCGGGGTGTAGTCAAGGGGCAGGGACAGGTTGCCAAGTCGCAGCATGGGTGGCTCCTTATGCGGAAGATTGGGTGGGTTACATCCTCTGCCCGGGCATCACCGGCATGCCGTGGCCCGGCAGGATCGTGTAGCCCTTGCCGTCCAGACGGCGGCGCAGGGTGTCCAGGAGGATATGGGCCTTGCGGCTGTCCTCGTTGACGGAGTTCATCAGGTAGGGCGCGATGCGGTTGAAGGCCCGCTGGGGCTCGGTGTAGCCGTGGATGTTGATGTAATCGTCGCCGGTGAAGGCCACCCGGTGCATGTCGTCGATGAGGACGGTCTCGCCGGGGGTGTGGCCGCCGTAGCCCTGGTATACGTCGAAGAACAGGTCGGCGAAGCGGAACTCGCCGATTTTGCTGAAGGGCTCCCGGTCGTTGCAGGGCAGGCTGTCCAGAATGCGCAGCTGGCTCTGCATGGGCGGACGGTATTCGCAGATGATCTTGCTCAGGCGGTAGTAGGGGAGGGTGTCGTGATTCTTCTCCCGGGCGCAGGGAAGGCCGGCGGATTCATCGGCGAAGCAATCGGCGGTGCGCTGGCTGACGTGGATCACCCCGAACTGGCTGGCCAGGCCGCTGTGATCGTTGTCGGAATGGGTGAGGAGCATCTCCTTGTCCCGGGTGTCAAAGTCGGGATAGATCTCCCGGAGCCTTCGCAGGGTGTAGCGCTGATAGCAGTGGAAGCCGCTGTCCACCACCAGAAGCCTGCCCGTGGAGAGATCCTCCAGGACGGTGATGTTGCTGCCGCAGGGAGGCTCCAGGATGGTGCACTGCACCAGCGGGGACAGCTTCAGCTGGGTGGTGCGGCACTGGTAGGCGTCGCCGCCGTGCTCGGCCACGAAATGCGCGAAGCGGCTGATGTACTCGAAGGTCTTGGCGGGCAGCTCGTTGCGCTCGTCCAGCTGCTGCATGACCAGGTTCGTGTAGTACAGGAAGCTGTTGGTCTGCTCCTGGGTCAGGCAGAGCAGCCGGCGCATGTCCCCGGCGAAGGTCAGGTAGAAGACCGTATTGTCCAGCGTTTTGGCGCCAGCGTCGTACTGCAGGATGCGCACCGGGCACAGGCCGGACAGCTCCCGGAGCAGCGTCTCCACCACGCCGGGGGCCTCGATGTACAGCCCCATGCGGAAGTACTGCTTGCCCGAGCCGTTCTGCTGGGTGCTCATGTAGCTGATGTTGATGCTGTAGCGGCTGAGCACCTCCAGCACGGGAATCAGCGTCCCGGGCCGGTCGGCCAGCTCGCACTCCATCAGCACCACCTTGGCGTGGGCCACCGCCCTGGCCAGAAAGCCCGCCTCCGTCAGCTCCTGCTCGATCTGCTGCTGGGCCTCGTCGGTGGCCTCCACGTCCACAAACAGCGCGTGGACGTCCACGGCCTTGTTGTAGCTGGCGCGGGTGATGTTGCCCCCGTGGCGCAGGATGATCCTGCTGGCCTGCAGGAACGCACCGGATTTGTCGGGCATGGTGGTCATGTAGCTCTTCTTCATGCGTGATTACTCCTCGTGCCAGCGGATGTCCTCCGGCCGGATGAAGGCTGCCTCCGGGTAATGCACCTTTGTCAGCTCCAGCCCGTGGGGCGGCGCGGTGACGCCCAGGGCCAGCCGGTCGCCGGTCTCATAGGCCCGCAGGAAGGCGTCCTCCCTGCGCTTGCCATGGCCGATCTCAATCAGCGTCCCCACGATGATCCGCACCATGTTGTACAGGAAGGCGTCCCCCTCCAGGATGAAGGTGATCTCGTCCCCCGCGCATGTCAGGGACACGCTGCGCATGGTGCGCACGGTGGTCTTCGCCGTGCCGCCGGATGCCTGGAACGCCGCGAAATCATGCTGCCCCAGCAGCGTCTGCGCGGCCCGCTCCATGGGCGCAAGATCGAGAGGCACCGGCACGTGCAGGTGGGTGTTGCGCTTAAGGGCGCTGCCGTGGCGGCTGTTGATGATGCGGTAGGTGTAGGTTTTGCCCCCGGTCATGAACCGGGCGTGGAAGTCCGGCGGAACCTCCCGTCCCGAGTGGACGCGGATGTCCCGGGGGAGCATGGTGTTCAGAACAAAGGGATACTTGTGGGGCGGAATGGCGGAATGGGTGTCGAAGTGGCAGGCCTGGCCCAGGGCGTGAACCCCGGCGTCGGTGCGGCTGGCGCCGGTGATGGCGATCCTCTCCCCGCAGGCGCGGGTGAGGGTCTCCTCCAGCACCTGCTGCACCGCAAGGCCGTTGTACTGCCGCTGCCAGCCGCTGTAGGCCGTGCCGTCGTACTCCATCGTCAGCAGCATCCGCTTCAGGGGCCTGTCGCTCACAGCAGGATCCCCTCCAGCACGATCAGCCCGAGCAGCACGCATACCGCCGCCAGGGCGATCCAGTCGTTGCGGGTGATGCGCAGCACCCGCAGCCGGGTGCGGTTTTCCCCGCCGTGATAGCACCGGGCCTCCATGGCCATGGCCAGATCCCCAGCCCGCCGGAACGCGCTGACAAACAGCGGCACCAGCAGCGGAATCATGGCCTTGGCCCGGGCCATCAGGTTGCCGGACTCAAAGTCCGCGCCGCGGGCCATCTGGGCCTTCATGATCTTGTCGGCCTCCTCCAGCAGGGTGGGGATGAACCGCAGGGCGATGGTCATCATCATGGCCAGCTCATGGGCGGGGAAGTGGAAGCGCTTGAGGGGGGAGAGCAGCAGCTCGATGCCGTCGGCCAGGGTGACGGGGGAGGTGGTCAGCGTGAGCAGCGACGTGCCCAGCACCAGGAAGCCCAGGCGCAGCGTGTAATGCACGGCGGTGGACAGGCCTTCCGCCGTCAGGGTGATGAAGCTCCAGTGGAACAACACCGTCTCGCCGCTGTTGAAAAACAGGTTCAGCACGAAGGTCAGGATCAGAATCAGCCGCAGGGGCCTGAGGCCCTTCATCAGCATTTTGAAGGGCACGTTGGCCATCCGGGCGGTCAGGTACACAAAGCCCAGCACAATGGCGTACCCCACCAGGGAATGCACCATGAACACCGCCACGATCATCAGGATCGTGAGGATGATCTTCATGCGCGGGTCCAGCCGGTGGACGAAGCTGTCCACGGGATAATACTGGCCCATGGTGATGTTCTTCATCATGCCTGGGGCGCCTCCTTCCACAGGGCGAGCAGCGCGTCCCGCAGCTCCTCGGGGGTGTAGAGATCCTCGGGCAGGGGAAGGCCCCGCTCCCGGAGCTTCTCGCACAGGCGCGCCGCCTCCGGCACGCCCAGGCCGATGCGCTCCATCATCTCCCGCTGGCGGAAGATCTCCCGGGGCGTGCCGGTGGCCACCAGCTGTCCCCGGCTCATGACCACCAGACGGGTGGCCAGACGGGCCACGTCGTCCATGCTGTGGCTGACCATGATCACCGTGACCCCGCCCTCGGCGTGCAGGTCGCGGATCATGCCCAGAATGCGGTCGCGGCCCCGGGGGTCAAGGCCCGCCGTGGGCTCGTCGAGAATCAGCACCTTGGGCTCCATGGCCAGCACGCCCGCGATGGCCACCCGGCGCATCTGCCCACCGGACAGCTCGAAGGGGCTGCGCTCGGCATACTTGTCGTAGTCCAGGTGCACGTGGGCCATGGCCGCGCGCACCCGGCGGTCGATTTCCTCCGGGGAAAGCCCCTGGTTCTTCGGGCCGAAGGCAATGTCCTTGGCCACGGTTTCCTCAAAGAGCTGGTACTCCGGGTACTGGAACACCAGGCCTACCTTCTGGCGGATTCGGCGCTTGTCCACGCCCTCGCCGAACATGTCCTCGCCGTCCACCAGCACCTGGCCCTCGGTGGGCTTGAGCAGCCCGTTGAGATGCTGCACCAGGGTGGATTTGCCCGAGCCCGTGTGGCCGATCACCGCCACGAACTCGCCATCCTCAATGGTCAGGTTCACGTCCCGGATGGCCGTGGCCTGGAACGCGCTGCCCTCGGAATAGGTGTGGGTCAGATGTCTTACTTCGATGGGCATAGCAGCTTGCAA
This sequence comes from Aristaeellaceae bacterium, assembly GCA_051886675.1. Taxonomy (GTDB): domain Bacteria; phylum Bacillota; class Clostridia; order Christensenellales; family Aristaeellaceae; genus UBA11524. The sequence goes on along the minus strand of JBJEYH010000182.1, from coordinate 590 downwards.
ACCTCCTCGGCCATTTCATCCACGGTGAGCACATCCTCGGGCAGCGGCATGCCCTCGAGGCGCAGCGCCTGGGCCAGCGCCGTCATGTGGGGAACGTCCAGATGCATGTCCTTCATGGCGTCCACCTGGCGGAAAACCTCCCGGGGCGTGCCCGACAGGGCGATATCCCCGTTGTTCACCACGATAATCCGATCCGCCTGGGCGGCCTCCTCCATGAAGTGGGTGATCCACACCACGGTGATGCCCTTGTCCCGGTTCAGGCGGCGGACGGTCTCCAGCACCTCCGCCCGGCCGGAGGGATCCAGCATGGCGGTGGCCTCGTCGGCGATAATGATGGAGGGCTCCATGGCCAGCACGCCCGCGATGGCCACCCGCTGCTTCTGTCCGCCGGAGAGCATATGGGGCGCGGACTCGGCAAACTCGTTCATATGCACCGCCGCCAGCGCGGACTCGATGCGCCCGGGCATTTCCTCCGTGGGCACGCCCATGTTCTCCAGCCCGAAGGCCACGTCCTCCCGCACCACCGTGGCGACGATCTGGTTGTCCGGGTTCTGGAAGATCATGCCCGCCTGCTGGCGGATCTGCCACAG
>JBJEYH010000181.1:0-4649 GCA_051886675.1 Aristaeellaceae bacterium | reverse complement strand
ACGGTGCGGCACTTCAGCCGCTGGGCCCGCAGGCGGCTGCCCACGCTGTCGCACAGGGGCATCAGCGCGTCGTGACAGGCCTCGCGGCCCACCAGGTCGTGGGCGAAGGTCATGCCGTTGCCCACGCTCTTCACCGGGTCGCTGTCGCCCCACAGGCGCACGGGGCTGTCGTCCAGGCCGTTGGCCATGCGCCACAGCGCGCCGCCCTGCTTGCCCAGATAACGGATCAGCAGGCTCTCCTGGCACCCGGCCAGCGCGCCGATGGTGGTAATGCCGTGGCGGCGCAGGGTTTCCGCCGCCGCGTCCCCCACGAACAGCAGCGCGCTCACGTCCAGCGGGTAGAGCAGCTGCCCCACGTTCTCCCGGCTGATGAGCGTCGTCGCGTCGGGCTTTCTGTAGTCGCTGCCCATCTTCGCCCAGGACTTGTTGTCGCTGACCCCCACGGAAATCGTGATGCCCAGCTCCTCCCGGATGCGGCGGCGCAGCGTGTCCGCGATGGTCACCCCGTCCCCGAACAGCGCGCGGGAGGCGGTGACGTCCAGCCAGCTTTCGTCCACGGAGAAGGGCTCCACCTGATCGGTGTATTCCAGGTAAATGGCGTTGATCCGCCGGCTCATCTCGCTGTACTTGTGGTGGTGGGGCGGCAGGAGGATCAGCCCCGGACACTTGCGCCGGGCCTGCCAGATGGTTTCCGCCGTCTGCACGCCGCAGCGCTTGGCGATCATGTTTTTCGCCAGGATGATGCCGTGCCGGCCCTCCGGATCCCCCGCCACGGCCACGGGCTTGTCCTTGAGCTCCGGATGCTCCAGCAGCTCCACCGAGGCGAAGAAATTGTTGCAGTCGCAGTGGAGGATGGTGCGGTCAGTACGCATCGTCCTGCTCATCCTCCCTGTCCTGGAAGGAGCGGGCCAGGTTCTCCGGCTGGAAGCGCGGGTCGAAGGCCAGCGCCCGCAGGCTGTCCCGGCTGACCACGGTGTCGGTCCCCAGGCAGTCGTTGCAGCGGTAGCCGCAGTCCGGGCACACGCAGCCCAGGTGATCGCTCTCCGCCTGCACCATGTAAACGCCGCATTCCTTGCAGCTGCACCGCATAATGATCGAACATCCTTTCGCACGATGGATGCCCTTATTATAGCATGTTTTGCGGGGATTGCAAGGGGGGCGAAGGCGGGGGGCTTCAGCGGCGGGTTTCGTCGATCCGGTCGAAGAGCCGCGCGCAGTCCAGGGTGTCCGCCCAGGGCACGGTGTCGCTTTCCAGGCGGCCCTCGCGGACGCAGCGCATCACGTCCCCGATCTCCCAGGTGAAGCCGTTGCGGGTCTGCGTGTCCGTGAAATGCTCCGCCACCTCGCCCGCCGCGTCGTACAGGAAGGCCTCCGAGGCCACGTGGGGCTTGGGGATGACGATCTTCCCCTTGCGGCCGTAGATCACCATGCGCTCCTCCATCCGGGTGACGAAGCTGGTGGCCAGATCCGCCAGGGCCGTCTCAAAGTCGATGGCGATGTGGTTGCTGACGTCCACCCCGGTGTCGCTCCACACGGCGGATACCGACATCCGCCTGATGTCCTGGCGGATCAGCCAGGTGGTCAGCTCGTAGGCGTAGACCGTGACGTCCCTGGCCGCGCCGCCGCCCAGCCGGGGGTTGAAGTAGCGGTTCTCCGGATCCTCCGGCGCGGCAAAGCCTATGCCGCACTGACTCATCACGACGTCGCCGATGGCCCCGGCCTCCAGCCACTGCCGCACCCGCCGGAGCGCCGGCAGATACCGGCTCCACATGGCCTCCATCACGAAGACCTTCGCCCGGGCCGCGGCGTCGAAGGCCTCCTGAGCCTCCCGGCTGTCCTGGAACATGGCCTTCTCGCACAGCACCGGCACCCCGTGACGGATGCACAGCATCGTCAGCCGGTGATGATCGTTGGGCGTCACGGCGATGTAGGCGCAGTCGGGCTTCTCCTGCTCCAGCAGCGCCTCGTAGCTGTCGTAGAAGCGGTCGATGTGATTCCTCTGCGCAAAGGCCTGCGCGCGCTCCAGGCTCTTGCTGGCCACCGCGCAGACCCGGCAGCCCTCCGTCAGCTCCACCGCCCGGCAGAATTTCCCGGCGATGCTGCCCGCCCCGAGTATCGCAAAGCGAAACGGTTCCGTCATAGCGCATCCCTCCATTGATCCGTGGTGTGACGATGTTCTCCGCCTTCATGATACCGCGCTTCGCCGCCCCTGTAAAGGAGAAGCCATGCGGAGGGCGTTCCTCCGCATGGCTCCTGGAAGGGGACAGGCGCAGCGGCTTACTGCAGGATGTCCTTGCTCAGATAGTTGGCGTACACCTGGGCGTAGATGTCGATGGCCTGCTGGATGCCCATGCCGTCGATGGTCGCGAACAGGTCGTCGATGGCGCTCTCGGGCTTGTTGCCGATGATGACGGACAGGAAGGTCTCGGCGATGGCGGTGTTCACGTCGTTGATGATGCGGGAGTAGGTATCCGCGTCCTCACCCACCAGCTGGATGTTGGGCATCAGCAGATCCTTGTCCGCGCCGAAGTTGTAGTCCAGAGCGGTCTGGCCGTCGGGATGGCTGGCATCCACGGTCATCCAGGCCTGCAGATCCATGATCTTGGGGAATTCGCCGCGGGTGGGGATGCAGTACTTCATCACCGCGTTGGAGCTCAGGGAGCCGTCGGTGGTGTTCAGCACGGTATCCAGCCAGACCTTGTTGCCCTCGGCGTCGTACTCGAAGCTCACGCCCTCCACGCCCCAGCTGATGAGGGTGGTGCCTTCCTCGGAGTACATGTAGTTGATCAGCTCCAGGATCTTGTCCACCTTGCCGGCCTTGCGGGCGGCGCTGGTGATGACGTTGCCCTCCTGGGCGGCCACCCAGTTCAGGGTGTTCATGGCGGTGGTGTAGTGCTTGGCCTCCTCGCCCTCGGCGGTGTACTCATAGCCGAAGCGCTCCAGGGGCAGCAGCACCACGCCCTCGGGATCGGCGTAGGAAGCCACGGTGTCCTTCAGCAGGGTGTAGTAGCCGGGATAGCGGTTGGTGTTGGTGTGGTAGAAGCCCTGACGGTCGCTGGTCACGTAGGAGTTGATTTCCGTCTGGGTGTTGGAGGTGAACTGCGGATCGATCAGGCCCTCGGCGTACCACTGGCGCAGCGTCAGCACGAAGTCGCGGAAGTTCTGGCCGTCGTTGACCTCGGTCCAGTAGGTGACCTCGCCGGTGACGGGATCCAGCTGGGGCGTGTTGTACACCAGGCCCCAGGCGGCGGCCAGCTCCTTGATCAGGTTCAGGGAGGAGCGGTCGGACATGGGCAGCTCGTCAGAGGGATCGCCGTTGCCGTTGGCGTCCTGGTCGCGGAAGGCCACCAGCACGTCATGCAGCTCGGTCATGTTGGTGGGCACGGCCAGGCCCAGACGGTCCAGCCAGTCCTTGCGGATGGCATAGCCGGAATAGGCGTTGCGCTTGGTGCTCTCCTCCACGTGGCAGAAGGTGGCCACGGTGCCGTCGGTCAGGGTCATGGCGCGGTTGATGGCCTCGTTGCCGGCGATCAGGTTGTAGTAGTTGGGAGCCTTCTCCTTCAGCTCGGCCAGGGTGAAGGCTTCCACCAGGCCGTCCTCGATGGCCGCCTCGATGCCGCCGGAATAGTTCGACCAGTTCCAGGAGATCAGGTCGGGCCAGTCGCCGCCGGAGATGTTCAGGTTGATGACGTTGTCATAGCTGTCGGTGGAGTTGACGGTGATGAATTCAAACTTGATGTTCAGGCGGGATTCCAGCTCCTTGACCCACAGGGCGTCGTACCAGTGATCCAGCTCGGGCACGTCCCAGGACTGGTGCAGCCAGGTGATGGTCACGGGCTCCTCAGCCATGGCCACGGGGGTGATGAGCGTGCAGAGCATCGCCACGCACATCAGCAGGGAAACGATACGGGTTTTCATGGGTGATCCTCCTTCATATTGATTGCCCGGCGGCCGCAATCCGCCGCCGATACATCTGACGGGAAGCGTTATCCCTTGACCGCGCCGATCATCACGCCCTTGGTGAAGTAGCGCTGGATGAAGGGATACACGCACAGGATGGGTACCGTGGAAACCACGATGACCACATACTTGAGCAGCAGAGCGTTCAGCTCGGTCTGCAGGTCCTGACCGCCGGTGACCTCCACGGCCTCGTTCTGGATGAGCAGGGCGCGCAGGACCATCTGCAGGGGCATCAGCTCCTGCCGGCGGATGTAGAGCAGGGCGTTGGTCCAGGAGTTCCAGTGGCCCACGGCGTAGAACAGGGCCACCGTGGCGATGGAGGGCACGATCAGCGGCACGCACACGGTGATGAGCGTACGCAGCGGGCCCGCGCCGTCGATGAAGGCGGACTCCTGCAGGGAATCGGGGATGCCGTAGAAGGCTGTGCGCAGGATGATGCAGTTGTAGGTGCTGATCAGCCCGGGGAAGATCATCGCCCAGATGGAGTCATACAGGCCCACGCCCTTGACCACCAGGTAGGTGGGGATCATGCCGCCGGAAAAGTACATGGTGAACACCGCAAGGCCGGTGATGAGCTTGTGCCACATCATGTCCTTGCAGGACAGCACGTAGGCGAAGAGGATGGAGGCGACCATGTTCATGCTCGTGCCCACCACCACCACGAAGATGGTCACGCCGTAGGCGTTCCA
>JBJEYH010000180.1:0-4656 GCA_051886675.1 Aristaeellaceae bacterium | reverse complement strand
TCACGCTCAGCTCCGGCGCGAAGCGGTTCAGCTCGCTGAGCCAGTTGTAGGTCAGCGACGTGGGCGCCACCACCAGCGAGATTTCCCCCGCCTGCCGGCAGGCCTTCAGCAGCGCGATGACCTGCACCGTCTTGCCCAGGCCCATGTCGTCGGCCAGCACGCCGCCCATGTGCAGCCTGTCCAGGGTGTGCAGCCATTCGTAGCCCCGCTGCTGATAGGGCCGCAGCGCCAGCCCATGGGCCAGCTGCACCGTTTCCCCGGAAGGATCGGTCAGCGCCCGGACAGTTTCCTTCACCGACTCGTCCTGGCTGACGGGCAGATGCCCCGCCTCCAGCAGGCTCTGCAGATAGCAGGTGCGGTAGGCCCGAAGGGATATGGTATCCCCGGCCGTCGCCGCGTCCAGACCCTCCGCCCCGGCCGCCTCGTACAGGCTGTCCGCCAGGGGCTGCCAGTCGTCCATGCCCGACAGATCCAGGAAGGAGCCGTCCTTGAGCCGGAAGTAACGCCGCCGCTTGGCCAGCGCCTCCATGATCCCCAGGATTTCCTTCGCCGGCTGCCCGTCCTCGGTGAACTGCAGCTCCAGCTGCCCTCCGCGCATGCGCATCTGCCCGCGGATCATGGGCTTGCGGGGCGTCATCCGGCGGAAGTCCCGGCTCAGGTAGACCTCGCACAGGCTCTGCAGCTTCTGCACGCCCCCCGACACAAAGTCGTAGATGGCGTCCTGCCCGGTCAGGTATACCCTGCCCTTGCTCACGTAGAACCCCGAGCCGCCCAGCGCGTCCAGCACCTGCCGCTCCGCCGCCGCATCCCGCAGCAGCAGCTTCTCGCCCCGGCCCACCACCTCCGGCGGAGGCGCCTCGTCGAAGGGATCGATCTCCCGGTCGCCGTAGTGGAAGCTGGTCTTCGCCACCACGTCCCGGCCCTCCCGGTCCAGGTACAGCCGCGCCACCAGCGGACGCTTCACCAGCTGCTTCTCCAGCTCCGGCGACAGCTCCACCACGCCCGTCAGCTTCAGGAAGGGGATCAGCTCGCCGATCACCCGCCCCGTCTCCCGCACGGGATAGTCAAAGCAGCTCTTCCCGCCGAACTGCTCCTGCCACAAAACGCGCATCACGCTGCGCTGGCTCTCCTCCACCTGGATGATGGCATTCCCCACCGCCGCAAAGGTGCACGAGGAGGTCAGGGGCATGAATTCCCTGGGGAAGGTGGCCGTCACGGTCAGCCCCCGCAGGTCGCTGGTCACCCGGTAGTGCAGCGGCAGCTTCGCCTGCCGCACCCGCTTCACCGCGAAGGCCCGGTCATCCACCATCATGCGGAAGGGCAGCGCCGTCAGCTCCTGCAGGATCGCCTCGGCAAAGGGCTCGGGCAGCGACAGCAGCCGCAGATCCGCGCCCCGCTGGGTCACGCCGCCCTCCTTCTGGGCCAGGCACAGCGCCCGCAGAATCCCCAGCACCCGCATCTCCCGGGGCGCAAAGTGCATCCATTCCGGCTGATAGAGGAAGCCCTTGCCGAACTCGATGGCCGTGCGGCTGTCCACCGCTTCGATCAGCTGGGGAATCGAGCGCACCACATACAGCCGCTCCTCCCCCACCCGAAGGCCGATCTTCAGCCGGGGCTTGTCCTTGGGCTTGCCGGTTTCGCAGATCAGGGTGATCTCCATGCGCAGCGTGCCGTCCTCGGGCAGCGCCGACTCCATGGCGCTCATGAGCCGGGGAGCCGCCGCGGCGGCCTTGCGGCGGAACATATCGTCCAGCGCGCCGGTGCTCTGGGCCATCAGCGTCGCCGCCACCACATGCCGGCAGGCGCCGTTCTGCTGATATGCCTCGCAGGTGCAGCGCGCCGGCTCGTCCGCGGAAAAGATAACCTCCCGGCGGGGGGTGCCCGCCACCACATAGCGCAGCGTGGCGGGACTTTGCTCGGTCAGGCGGACGCCGCCCCGGTCGAATAAGGTTTCGCCCTGGGCATATTCCTCGTCGCCAGCCTGGTTACGCAGTTGATAAGGTGCCTGTGTCATCCGGGTTTCACTCCGATTCCATGCGTCAGTCAATGCCGTCCAAAAAACAGCATCCTATAAGACTTCGTCATACCTTATGCGAATCCCTGCCGCGGAACAACTTTCCAGCGCGAATTTTCCTTCCACCCGCATACAGGCCGCCCGGATCGCATATCCTTCTACCGGCAGCAGGGGAAGCAACGGCAGCCGCGGTGCAGACCGCAGACGGATTCATCCGGCGCAGCGCTTGCCATCGACTCTCCATGCAGCGGTATGAGAGCTTCTGCCGCCGCGGCTGCCGCGCCCCGGCTCCGTCCCACGACGGGCCGGGGTGTTTTTGCACCCGCCCTCCCCCCGGCGCATAGCCTGAACCGACTATCCTTGAAACGAGGCGGTTGTGATGACGGACATTCTGACCTTGCCCTATCCCCTGCAGGCGCTGCTGGCCACGCTGCTCACCTGGCTGGCGACGGCCCTGGGCGCGGCGGTGGTGCTGCTGACCGCGCGGGTGCGGCGCACCTTCCTGGACGCGATGCTGGGCTTCGGCGCGGGGGTGATGCTGGCTTCCTCCTTCTGGTCGCTGCTGGAGCCAGGCATCGCCCTGGCGGAAACGCTCCATCAGCCGGGGTTTCTGTCGGCGGGGCTGGGGTTTCTGTGCGGGGGCGGCATCATGCTCCTGGGGGACGCGCTCATGTCCCGGCTGCACCTGATCCGCCTGAGCGAAAGCCGCCGCCGCTCCGGGCTGCTGATCGCCTCCATCACCCTGCACAACATTCCCGAGGGGCTGGCGGTGGGCGTGGCCTTCGGCGCGCTGTCCATGCGCCTGACCGAGGCCGCCCTCACCGGCGCGTGGATGCTGGCCATCGGCATCGCGCTGCAGAATTTCCCCGAGGGCGCGGCGGTGAGCCTGCCCCTGCGCCGGGAGGGCATGAGCCGGGGACGGGCGTTCTTCTACGGGCAGCTCAGCGGTGTGGTGGAGCCCATGGCCGCGGTGGTCGGCGCGCTGCTGGCCGTGTCCATCCGGACGATTCTGCCCTTCCTGCTCAGCCTTGCGGCCGGCGCGATGATCGCCGTGGTGGTATCGGAGCTGATCCCCGAAAGCCAGCGCAGCGACCGCCGCAGCGCCATGACCATGGCCACGCTCCTGGGCTTCACGGTAATGATGGTGCTGGACGTGGCCCTGAGCTGACGCGCCCGCCATGGAAAAAAGGGTCTGCCCACACGCGGCAGACCCCCTTGCGCGGCATGCGTCAGCCCTCCCCCGGTTCCCAGCTGACGTCCACGTTCACCATTTCCACCAGCAGCTCCCGGGGATCGTACACGTCGGCATCCAGCGTCATGGTTTCGCCCGGCGACAGGATGCGCTCCAGCTCCGCGCCATTCGCCAGCAGCGTCACCTGCACGAGGGATTCGCCCTCCCGCCCGGTGAAGGTGTACGTCCGCTCGGGCAGCTGCATGCCCATGATGTACCGGCCCTGTGCCACATAGGCTGCCGCGCCCTCCTGGAGCAGCAGCTCCGTGGTCATGCTGCGCAGCAAGCACCCCTCGCCCATGGTCACGGCGTGGCCGCTGTCCAGCAGGATGGTGTACTGCGTTCCCGGCTGAAGGCGCCAGGCGTCCAGGAGGTCGCCATCGCTGCCCGATACCGCGACGTCGGCAGGCTCCTCGCCGTCGTTCTGCACGATGTACAGTCCCGGCAGCATATCCTTCCCCGCGCAATAGGTTCCCGGCTCCCGCAGGTACAGGCCCCGGCTCCCGGTGTCATAGGCCGAGGATGCAAAGCTCTGGTGGAACTCCCCCTGGCAGTTTTCGGGCAGGTACACCGTCTGCTCGTTGTAGACGCGCATGGTCTCGTACCAGCCGGAGTACACCTCCTGCTGATAAGCGATGCTCCCGTCCCAGTTGGCGATGGTCATCACGCCGGGGGTATCGTCGCTGCTGAAGAAGCTGTACAGTCCCTCCTGCAGATCCATCCCCACCACATACGCCATGCCCTCGGGGACAGCCGCCGGCTGAGCCTCCCGGGCATCCGGCGATTCACCGTCGCCGCACACCGCGCAGAGCTGATATGCATCCCCCAGGGCCGCTGCCTCTTCCGCCGTGAGAACGGTCATGCCGTCCTGATAGCCGGCCGCCACCGACGGGCAGTCCCGGCGGGTATGAATATACCGGCCGCCGTCCGCGTTCACATCGTACGCCCGGGCCTCGTGATGATCGTCATCCATGCCGGAATACTCGGGCGCATGCTCACCCATGGCCGATGAACAAAACATCAGCACCATGAGTCCCGCGATCCATTGACGCATGGTTGTCACCTCCCTGCCTATCCAACGGCCCACGCCGTTCCTTCCTTCCATCACTGCCATTCTGTTACATTCGCCGAAGGGTGCGCAGCAGGCGGAAGAATCGATCATCCCTCCAGCTTTCCGGCACACCGGCGCAATCCCTGTCATGCGCGATGCGGATGTCCTCCGGGATGACCATCTCCTGCTGCTTCCGACAGGGGACGGACAGGCTTCCGCAGAATCCGCCTTACGTGTCGATCGTCCTGCGTCCTCCCCAAAAAAGCCGCCCTGCCTTGCGGCAGGACGGCTTTGCAGTGCGGCTGATCAGAACTTCAGCGGATTCACGCGCACGGAGGGGCCCATGGTGCTGCTCAGGTA
>JBJEYH010000179.1:0-4675 GCA_051886675.1 Aristaeellaceae bacterium | reverse complement strand
TGTGCGCATGGACGGCGCGTTCCCTTGCGGACTGCGGAACCTGCCGTTTCCGGCGCGGGCGAACTTCGTCGCCTGCTTGGAAACTCTGGCTTCTTTACATTCCCTTTTTACTTTTTTCTTTATGTTGCGCCTGGGCTGCCGCCCAGACCTGCGCAGGGGCTAACGCCGCCCCTGCACCCGCGCAAGGGGCATCGCCCCTTGACCCTTTTCCGCTGCCGCGTTCCCTTGTTACATCTGGAAGATGATGCCCAGTATCGCGCCTGCCAGAATGAATACGATGGGGTGGAGCTTTTTCAGCTTCTTCAGCTGCGTGCAGACCAGCACCACCGCGAAAATCGCCACCGCCAGCCAGTTGATGGTGCCGAAGCTCACGCCGCCCTTGAACAGCGCGATCTCGAACACCGACCAGCCCGCCGCGGCAATCAGGCCCGTCACCGCCGGACGGATGAAGGAGAACGCGTCCTGCACGATGCGGCTGTTCTGGAATTTCTCCATCATGCCGGCAATGATGCAGATCACAATGATGGAGGGCGTAATCAGGCTCAGCGTGGCCATCACGGCGGACAGCACGCCGCCGTGGGCATAGCCCACGTAGGTGGCCATGTTCACGCCGATGGGCCCGGGGGTGGACTCGGACACGGCGATCATGTTCGCCAGCTCTTCCTTGGTGAACCAGGCGTAGGTCTCGCCCATCCGGGACAGGAAGGGCAGCGTGGCCAGGCCTCCGCCCACGGCGAACAGGCCCGTCTTGAAGAACTCCCAAATCAGCGTCAGCAGCTCCATCAGGCGTTCACCTTCCTTCCCAGCGCAGCGCCCAGCACCGCGCAGACCGCCACAACCCACACCGGCGACTGGCCCAGCGCCACCACCGCAAAGGCCGCCACCGCCAGCAGCACATGCCACCACTTCTTCAGGTTGCCCGTGGCCAGCTTGATCACGCTGGAGGCAATCAGCGCGCACACCGCCACGCGGATGCCCGCAAAGGCATGCTGCACCCAGGCGATGTCCATGAAATTCTGCAGCACCATGGCGATCAGGATGATGATGATCAGCGAGGGCGATACCAGCCCCAGCGTCGCGGCGATGCCGCCGGGAACCTTCCGCTGCTTATAGCCCACAAAGGTAGCGGTATTCACCGCAATGATGCCCGGCGTGCACTGGCCGATGGCAAAGTAGTTGAGAATCTCCTCCTGGGTAGCCCACTTGTGCTTTTCCACCACTTCGCGCTCCAGCATGGGCAGCATGGCGTAGCCGCCGCCGAAGGTCAGCGCGCCGATGGTGAAAAAGGAGCGGTACAGATCCCACAGCTCCCTGAGCATGCTCAGATGCCCCCTTCCATATTATCCGTCCCTTATCATAACACACCGGGGACGTTTCATCAAGCGGATTCCGCAGCTTTGCGCAGATGCCGGGCCATCAGCCAGCGCACCAGCAGCATGGCCGCCAGACCCAGCGCCATGTTGCACATGAGCGCCGTCATCTGCATCAGGTTCAGCCGCACCAGGAAGAACACCGGCGCGGCATACATCGCCGCCATGATGAAGCCCAGGGTCATCGCGCTCCAGAGCGCGGCGCGCATGGGCGTGAAGGGCAGACACGTCCCCAGCAGCACCAGCAGGCCAAGACCTCCCGCGGACAGCGTCGCCACGGTGGTGCAGACGTCCACCGCCCAGCCCTGATGCTCCAGCATCATGGCCAGCACGGCGCACAGCGTCACCCCCGCCGCGCCCGGCACCGCCCGCAGCAGCACCATGTCCAGGAACCGGCCGCGGATTCTCTCCCGATTGGGCTCCAGCGCCAGGAAGAAGGACGGTATGCCAATGGTCAGGCAGCTGATGAGCGTCAGCTGAATGGGCTGGAAGGGATACATCGCCGGCAGAAACAGCAGCAGCACCGTCACCGCGAAGGAATACAGCGTCTTGACCAGGAACAGGCTGGCCGCCCGGGTCACGTTGTTCACGACCCGCCGGCCCTCCAGCACCACCTGCGGCAGCGCCGAAAAGTCCGACTGCATCAGCGTCAGCTGCGCGGCGTGCTTGGCCGCGTCCGCGCCGCCCGCCATGGCGATGGAGCAGTCCGCCGCCTTCAGGGCAGGAATGTCGTTCACGCCGTCACCGGTCATGGCCACGCTGTGGCCCGCCTGCTTCATGGCCTCCACCAGGAGCTTCTTGCGCTCGGGCGTCACCCGGCCAAAGATCGTATACTGCTGGCAGGCGTCCCGCAGCGCATCGTCGTCCAGGGCGGATACGTCCACCCAGCTGTCCCAGCCGGGCAGGCCCACCCGCCGTGCAATGGCCGAAGCCGTGCGCGGATCATCGCCGCTGATCAGCCTGACCGTCACCCCCTGCTCCCGGAAGTACCGCAGGGTTTCCGCCGCATGGGGTCGGATGCAGTCGTTCAGCAGGATGATCCCCAGCACCCGCTCCGCCGGCGGCGCGTCCCGCTCGGTCAGCTCCGCCCAGGTTTCGCCCAGCGCCAGCACCCGCAGCCCTTCCGATGCATAGGCGCGGCACGTCGCCAGCAGCGCCGGATCCGTCCCCTCGCCCAGCACGTATTCCGGCGCGCCCAGAATCAGCGTCACCCCGTCGACAAAGGCGGCGGCGGATTTCTTCCGCTCCGAGGAAAACGGCAGCACCATCACCGGCGTCTCCCGGCCCGGCGTCACGCAGGCCCGCAGCGCCCCCAGCGTCCCCGATGGCTGATCAAAGCCCCCAAGGAACCTCGCCAGCGCACGCCGGAATCCCGCGTCGTCCGCCGCCACGGGGATCAGCCGCTCCACGGTCATCTCCCCGGTGGTGATGGTGCCGGTCTTGTCCAGGCAGAGGGTGTCCACACGGGCCAGGGTTTCAATGCCGTACAGCTCCTGCACCAGCGCCCCCTGCCGGCCCAGCTTCACCACCCCCGCGGCCATGGCCAGGCTCACCAGCAGCACCAGCCCCTCGGGAATCATGCCGATCATCGCCGCCACGGTGGAAGGCACCGCGTCCGTCAGCGGCGTGCCATCCCGGAAAAACTGCTTGCAGAACAGAAGCAGCCCCAGCGGTACCAGCAGTACGCTTACCAGACGGATCAGCTTGTTCAGGTCGGTCATCAGGGCGGATTTGGGACGCTTGATGGTCCGGGCCGAACGGGTCAGCCGGGCGGCGTAGCTCTCGTCGCCCACGCGCACCAGCTGCGCGGTGATCCGCCCCTCGCACAGATAGCTGCCCGACAGCAGCCAGTCGCCCCGCCGCTTGCTCACCGCGTCGCTCTCGCCGGTGAGCAGCGCCTCGTTGGCCGCGCCCGCGCCGCTGACTGTCACCGCGTCCGCCACCACCTGATCCCCCGCCCGGAGGATCACCAGGTCGCCCTGCACCAGATCCTCCGGCCTGCAGGCCCGCTCCCGACCCTCCCGCAGCACATGGGCCGTGGGCGCGTTGAGCACCTGCAGCTTGCGGATGGTCTTGCGGGCTCGCAGCTCCTGCACGGTGCCGATGAGCGTGTTGGACACCACCACGCCCATGAAGAGCATGTTCCGCCAGCTGCCCACCAGCGCAAGGCATGCCGCCAGCGCCAGATTCAGGCCGTTGAAGAGCGTCAGCAGATTCTCCCGGAGAATCTGCCCCACGCTTTTGCCCCGGCTGCCGCGCATCCCATTGCCCCTTCCCGCCTCGTGACGGGCCTGCGCCTCCGCCTCGGTCAGGCCGCTGGCAGGCGTTTCCACCCAGTCCTCCGGCAGCGCATCGGTGAGCTTCCGTATATCCTGCATGCTTGCCTCCCTGTCATCTCTGGACTACCATGCCATCATACCACCTGCGGAGCCGGCTGATCATGAGAAATGCGTTAAACTTCCATGCGCGTCACACGCCCAGGATCGGATACAGCGCCCGCAGGCTCCCCAGCACCGGCGCCCCGGCGGCGGCCAGCACCTCCTCCGTCTGGTGGCCCCCCGCAATCAGAAAGCACCGGCAGCCGATGGCCCGGGCTACCTCCGCGTCGTGGGCGGTGTCCCCCAGGAACACGGCATCCGCGGGATCCACCCCGTCCCGGGCGAGGAAGTCCCGCGCCAGCTGAACCTTGCTGGCCGCATACACGTCCGACAGGCCCAGCACCTCGGCGAATATGCCCTCCAGCGCCGGGAACCGCGCCACCTGCGACCGCAGCTGCGCCTGCTGGCTGGCGGAGATAATCACCTGCCGGAAGCCCGCGTCCCGGAACCGCCGCAGGGTTTCCGGCACGTCCGGGGCCAGGCCGGTCTCGTCAAAGTGCGCCACATACTGCTCGTTCCACTCCCGGGCGATCATGGGGAAATCCTCCTCCGCCACGCCCAGGGCGGTGTAGTAATCCTTCACGGGAAAGCGGAACGTCCGCCGGTATTCGTCCTCGTCGGTGGCGCGGTAGCCATGGCGCGCAAACACCAGATTGTTCACCTTCACCACCAGCGGCACATCGGCCAGCAGCGTGCCGTTCCAGTCCCAGAAAATCGTCATGGTTTCCGCTCCTTTGCTTATGAGGGGGTGTTTTTCCATCATACTGGAAGCGCCGGAAGAAGTCAAGGCATAAAAAAGGAGGCTCCCGGAGGAGCCCCCTTGTGAACCGGCAGCCTTGCCTGTATGCCGTCAGCCCTTGATGCCCGTGGAAGCAATGCCTTCCACCAGCGACTTCTGGAACACCAGGAAGATGATCGTCGCCGGCA
>JBJEYH010000178.1:0-4714 GCA_051886675.1 Aristaeellaceae bacterium | reverse complement strand
CGCTGACCTGCGCGGACAGGTTCGCGCGCTGGTTGAACAGCACCACGGCCAGAATCACCGCGACAATCAGCACGATGCACAGGGTGAGCAGGACAGGATTCTTCTTGACGGACTTCTCGGACATGGGAACAACAACCTCCTTTTTTTGTTCCGTGGGTGATAACGATGATGTCAGCACGCTGCCTTGCGTGCGGAAATCCTGATGATATCTGCGCGGCCCCCGCCCTCAGGGATCGCCGGAAAGCGCCGCGATCTGCGCCTGCAGCGCTTCCGCCTCGGCCTGCAGCTGCGCCACTTCCGCCCGGAGCGCCTCGGCCTGCGCCTGCAGCGCTTCCACCTCGGCCTGCGCCTGCTCCAGCTGGCCGGCAAGCTCTGTCGCCTGGGTGCGCAGCGTCTTGCGCTCGCTGCGCAGCTCCTGCTCGCGGGCCTGGGCGGCTTCGGTCAGGGGAAGGGTCTCCTCCAGCTCCGCCTGGGCGACAGGCAGCGCCTGGGCGGCCGCGTCGTACTCATACTGCTGCTTGGACTCGCGCTGACGGCTGGTGTCAAGGCTCAGGGCGACATCCGCCAGCTGAAAGCGCAGCTGATACTGGACGGGCGCATACCAGGCCAGCAGGGCGGCCAGCGCCAGCATGCCGGCCACAAACGCTGCCCGCAGCCACCCCGGTATCCGCTGTCCTTCCATCAGCCCGACCGCCTTTCCGTCCGCTTTATGCCGTAGAATTTGCTCCTATTGTATCATACCTGTGCAAAAAAGAAAAGAGTTTCCCTGTTTTGCCATGGGATTTGTTTTCCCCAGACCGCATGGGTTGTCCCTTGACGATTCTTTGTGAACATGATATGCTAAATTCAGTAAACCATCAGGAGGTGGCCCCATGTACTGGATTGTCACAGATTCCACCATTGATATGCCCAAGCATTATGTGGACGGCCAGGAGAATTTCCGGGTTTTGAATATGTCCTATACCATGGACGGCGCCAGCTATGTGCCCGACGGCACGGATGAAAACAGCCGGGAAATCTACCGGCAGCTGCGGGCGGGCAAGAACATCGTCACCGCCCAGGTCAACAGCGAAAGCTGGCGGGAGGCCTTTGAGGAGATCCTGGCCGGGGGCAACGATCTGCTGGTCATCGCGTTCTCCAGCGGATTGTCCGGCACCTGCCAGGCGGCCTTCAACGCCGCGGAGGAAGCCCGGGAGAAGTACCCCGACAGGAGGGTGGAAGTGATCGACAGCCTGTGCGCCAGCGCCGGCGAGGGCCTGCTGGTGGACTACGCCCTGCGCAACCGCGACAAGGGCATGTCCCTGGAGGACAACGCCGCCTGGGTGCGGGACAATGTGCAGAACATCATCCACTGGTTCACTGTGGATGACCTGATGTTCCTGATGCGGGGCGGACGCGTGGGCGCGGTCAGCGCGTACATCGGATCCCTGGTGAAGATCAAGCCCGTCATGCACGTCAACGAGGAGGGCAAGCTGATCCCCCGGGAGAAGGTGCAGGGCCGCCGCAAGAGCATCCGCGCCCTGGCGGACAAGGTGAAGCAGAACATCGTGAATCCCGAGGGTCAGCTGGTGCTGATCTCCCATGGGGACTGCGAGGCCGAGGCCCAGAGCCTGGCCGACATGATCAGGGCCGAGCTGCCCGTGGCGGAGGTTCGCCTGAGCTACATCGGGCCCATCGTGGGCGCGCATTCCGGCCCGGGCACCCTGGCCGTGTTCTTCATGGGCAAGGGCCGCTGAGACGGTTCCGGCCGAGCCGCCGTTCCCTGCGCGGGGAGCGGCGGCTTGCTTTTTGGGGGGACGAATGCCTTGCCGATCCGGTAGGGTTTCCGACCGTTTCCCTCTGCTTGCGAATCAAATGAAGATGCGGTAAAATATACTTTATCAATGCCTTCCGGCATGCCCGGGGCGGATCAGGCCGACTGCCGCCCCCTTTGCGCGGCATGCCGCTGCCGAAAGAGGAAAGGAGCTGCTGATATGACCAAGCTGGAAACAGATCTGCTGGATCTGCTGAGGGAGGATTGCCGTCTGCCGCTGGAGAAGCTGGCCATCATGACCGGCACGACCGTGGAGGAGGTAGCCCAGACCATCGACCGCCTGGAGGAAAATCACGTCATCCTGCGCTACGCCCCCACCATCAACTGGGACCTGACGGACCGCGAGCGGGTGGAGGCCATGATCCAGGTGAACACCTCGCCCCAGCGGGATACCGGCTTTGACGCGGTGGCCAAGCGCATCTACCGCTTCGAGGAGGTCAAGAGCGTCTACCTGATGAGCGGCAGCTACGACCTGCTGGTGCTGGTGGAGGCCCGCACCCTCAAGGAGCTGGCGCATTTCGTCTCCTCCAAGCTGTCCACCCTGGAGACCGTCACCGGCACCTCCACCAGCTTCGTCCTCAAGCGCTACAAGGAGGAGGGCGTCATCTTCGAGACGGAAAAAACTGACAACAGGCTGGTGATCACCCCGTGAATTACGAAAGCTATCTGAACCGCGACATCGCCGCCGTGCCGCCCAGCGGCATACGTCGGTTCTTCGATATCGCGGCCACGATGAAGGACGCCATTTCCCTGGGCGTGGGCGAGCCGGACTTCGTCACGCCCTACCACATCCGCGACGCCGCCATCAACAGCATCCTGGACGGCGAAACCCAGTACACGGGCAACCGGGGTCTGCCGGAGCTGCTGCGGGAGATCGCCTTCTACCTGGAGAGCCGCTGCGGCATCAGCTACAACCCCGACCATGAGATCCTGGTGACCGTGGGCGCCTCCGAGGCCATCGACATCGCGCTGCGGGCCATCGTGGGCCCCGGGGACGAGGTGCTGGTGCCCGAGCCCAGCTACGTCAGCTACAGCCCCAGCGTCATCTTCGCCGGCGGCACCCCCGTGGGCGTGGAAACCACCGCCGATACGGAGTTCCGCCTCACCGCCGAAAACGTCCGCAGCGCCATCACCCCCCGCACCAAGGCGCTGATTCTGCCCTATCCCAACAACCCCACCGGCGGCATCATGCCCCGGGAGGATCTGGAGAAGCTGGCCGAGGTCATCCGGGAAAAGAAGATCCTGGTCATCAGCGACGAGATCTACTCCGAGCTGACCTACGGCGGGCTGCAGCACGTGTCCTTCGCGTCCCTGCCCGGCATGTGGGACTACACGCTGACCATCAACGGCTTTTCGAAGGCCTTCGCCATGACCGGCTGGCGCGTGGGCTACCTGTGCGGGCCGGAGCCGCTGCTGAGCGTCATGCTGAAGATTCATCAGTATTCCATCCTCTGCGCGCCACGCTGCGGTCAGGTGGCCGCCGCCGAGGCTCTGCGCGCCGGCCGCGAGAACGGCTATGAGGACGTGATCAAAATGCGCGAAAGCTACGACCGCCGCCGCCGGCTGATGGTGGAGGGCTTCCGCAGCATGGGCCTTGACTGCTTCGAGCCCCTGGGCGCGTTCTACGTGTTCCCGTCCATCCGAAGCACCGGCCTGACCAGCGACGAATTCTGCACCCGCCTGCTGGGCGACAAGAAGGTGGCCTGCGTGCCCGGCACAGCCTTCGGCGCCTGCGGCGAGGGTCACATCCGCTGCTCCTACGCCACGGGCATCGACAAGCTGAACATCGCCCTGGACAGGATGGGCGAGTTCGTCCGCAGCCTGTAAGGCCCAGGACCGAACCTCATGCCTGTCAGCGTCCGACGGGTATCAACGCACCACGGAGGTATACCATGCGCAAATTCGCAGCCCTGTTCCTGACTGTCCTGCTGACGCTGTCCCTGCCCGTTCTGGCCGAGGAGGGCGACTGGTCCCTGGAGGAGATCCTGATCAACGCGGATCCCGCCGTGGTGAACCAGACCGTCACCGGCAACGGCAGGGAGGAGAAGGAAGGCACCACGGTCACGGAGGTGACGAGCATCTACGAGTCCGACGGCTCGGTGCTGATCACCATCACCGGCGTGGGCGACTTCACCATCGGCGGCGACAGCCGCAAGAGCACCGACATCTTCGACGATGAGCTGCAAAAGCAGGGTGGGGATATCAACTTCACCATGCGCAACGTCCGGGATATTCTCCTGGAGGACGACCTGACCATCGTCAATTTCGAGGGGACGCTGACCGACAGCACCTACGTGCCCAGCGACAAGAAGGAGAACCAGTTCCTCTTCAGCGCGCCGCCCTCCTACGCGACCATGCTCTCGGACAACGGCGTGGAAGCCGCCGCCCTGGAGAACAACCACATCATGGATCACGGCGAGGATGCCTATGAGGATACCAAGCAGGCCCTGACGGATGTGGGCATCGTGTACTCCAACTCCACCGAGATTGGCGTCATCGAGATCAAGGGCGTGGAAATCGCCATGCTCAGCTACCTGTGCATCGACCGCTACGAGTCCCTGTGGGACAAGGTGCCCGCGGACATTCAGGCCGCGAAGGAGCAGTATCCCATCGTCATCTGCAATTTCCACTGGGGCAACGAGAAGGATTACTCGCCCACCAATAATCAGATCAAAATGGGCCGTCTGGCGGTGGATGCCGGCGCCGATCTGGTGCTGGGGCACCACAGCCACCGGATCAACCCCATCGAGCAGTACAAGGGCGTGTACATCTGCTACTCGCTGGGCAACTTCTGCTTTGCCGGCAATTCCAAGCCCAGCGATATGAGCAGCTTCATGTTCCAGACGCGCTTCCGCGTCAAGGACGGCGTGGTGAGCAACGAGGGCTTCCGGATCATCCCGA
>JBJEYH010000177.1:0-21536 GCA_051886675.1 Aristaeellaceae bacterium | reverse complement strand
GGATGTCATTGTCCATCATGCGGGTCATCAGGCCGGTGGCCGCATCCGCGCCGCCCGCGGCGGTATCCACCACAATCTTGAGGCCCAGACGGTTGCCCAGCTCGGGCAGCACCGGATCGGTCTCGGGGATGGTTGCGCCCAGACCATACACATGGATGGTCACGGGTTCTTCCGCCAGCGCGGAGGTGACGCACAGCAGCATCATCAGCGCAAGCAGCAGGGAAACAATGGAACGCTTCGTCATGGAAATCCCTCCAGTTTTTATTTGATACAGACCGTTCGCCCGGCCTGTCATCATCAGCCCTTGATCGCGCCGAGCATGATGCCCTGCGTGAAATACTTCTGCAGGAACGGATACACCACGATGATCGGCACCGAGGTAAAGACCACGCCCGCCATCTGCAGGGTTTTGGTTGGCACCGTCACATCGACGGCGGCTTCCGTGTTGCGGCTGAGCACCTCCCGCAGCACCACCTGCAGCGTGCGCAGCTCCGGACGGTTGACGTAGATGACGCCGCTGAGGTACTCGTTCCAGTGACCCACGCCGTACATCAGTCCGATCGTTGCAATGATCGGCTTGGAGACGGGCAGAATCAGCCGGAAGAGGATCGTCCACTCGCCCGCGCCATCGATGCGGGCGGATTCGGCAATGCCCTTGTCAATCTGCGTGAAGAACGCCCGCGTGATGATCAGCACATAGGACCAGATGGCGCCCGGGATGATGTAGACCAGAATCGTATTCATCAGTCCCGTGGAACGCACGACCAGGTAGGTCGGAATCAGGCCGCCGGTAATCAGCATGGGGATCAGCACAAAGAGGTTGAGCGCCTTGCGCCCGAGCAGATCGGTCTTGGCCAGCGGATACGCCATGAGCACCGTCATGAGGATGTTGAACGCCGTGCCCAGCACGGTGCTGATCACCGTGGTCATGAAGCAGTCAAACAGATAGGGTTCCTTGATGAACTCGTGGTAGGCATCGAAGGTGATGCTCGTGGGGAAGAGAATCATGCCGCCGCGCCGGAGATACTCATCATAGGGCGTCAGCGATACGGCGACGACGTGCAGCATGGGAATCAGGCAGACCAGCCCCGCCATGACCAGCAGCAGAATCACCAGCATGTCGAAAACGCGCTCGGAATGACGCTTTACCATACGGAGGCCTCCCACTTCTTGGCAAGCTGGTTGACCAGAATCACCAGAATCATGCTGATGACGGACTTGAACAGGCCCACCGCGCTGGACAGCGAGATATTCCACTGCTCCAGACCGGTTCTGTACACCCAGGTGTCGATGATGTCCACCGTGGAACGGACAGCCGTGTTGTACATGACAAAGATCTGGTCAAAGCCCGCGTCCAGCACATTGCCGCACTTGAGCACCAGCGTCGTGATGACGACGGGCATGATGCTCGGCAGCGTGATGTACCAGATGGACTTGAGCCTGCCTGCACCGTCGATATGCGCCGCCTCGTAGAGGTTCGGGTCCACGCCGGCGATGGCGGCCATGTAGATAATGGACTGCCAGCCCACGCTCTTCCAGACATCCGACCAGATGATGACGCCGCGGAAGATATGCGCATCCGTGAAGAACGGCACGGTATGCCCGGTCAGCCTGCGGATGAGGACGTTCACCAGGCCGTTGGTTTCGGACAGGAGGGAGAAGCACATGCCATAAATGACAATCCAGGAGAGGAAGTGCGGCATATAGGTCAGCGTCTGCACGCAGCGGCGCAGCTTGACGCTGCGGCATTCATAGAGCAGAATCGCCAGCAGCAGCGCAATGGGGATCGTCAGCAGGATTTTGCTCAGGCTGATGATGAGCGTGTTGGACAGCAGCTGCGAAAAATAATTGGATTCAAAGAAGAACTTGAAGTTGCTGTACCATGGATCCAGCAGCTTGCTGCCGGCAAGTCCCTTGCGCAGATTGTACTTGACCACGCTGGTCGCCACGCCCAGCACAATCGGGGCATATTTGTAGATGACATAATAGACAAGCCCCGGCAGGAGCATCAGGAAAAAGGCACGCTGCTTCCACAGCTTTCTCAGCAGCGGATGCAGCTTACCCTTCGCGCTATGCATCACATTTCTCACCTCGCAAGTAGCATAGCATAGAAAATAGGCAAAAAAAATACACCCAAATGGCCTAATTGTCATAAAATCAGCCGAAATCGGACATTTGGGTGCATGTGCTTTTGTGATATGTGATTATTTGAACGCCTTGGGACTTTGTCCGTAATAATTGGAAAAGGCATTTTCGAAGCTGCGGTAGCTGGAGTAGCCGCACTGCTCCGCCACCTGATAGACCCGGCTGCCTCCCGCGCGCAGCAGCGTGACCGCGCGCTCCATGCGCACCCGGGTCAGCATCTCCTGATAGGAGACGCCCATCTCCGCCTTGAAACGGCGTGACAGATAGCCGGGACTGACGGCGACATAAGCCGCTACATCCTGCAGCCTGAGTGCGGGGTCGCCCAGGTTGGCGCGCATGTAATTGAGCGCGCTTTGCAGCGCATAGCTGATCTCTCCCTTTTCCGGCAGCAGCTCGTCCAGCGCTTTGGAGAAGATGGAAATGGCATCCCAGACGTGCACGGCCAGCCGGATCTCTTCCCGGCAGGCATACAAGGGCTTCTTTTCAAATATGAGCTCAAAGCGCCTCAGCCACCGCTCCAGCATCTCGCGGACATATTCGGGGTCGGGCCGGTTTTGCAGCAGCACGGGCAGCACCTCCCGGGAGAGGTACGCCTTGACGGCCTGACCGTCTCCGCACTTGAGCTCGAGCTGGCGCACCCATTCCTCGCTGTACGCTGCGGGCAGGTATTTGGCCTCGCTGGGCCGCGCCTGCGCAAGCGTGTTCTCCCGGGAGTAGAAGCAGGATTTCAGCGTGTACATGCAGCGCAGGTGGCAGTTCTGGTACTCCTGCACACCACAGAACGGCCCATCATAGACCATGTACATCAGATCGTCAAAGGGCGGCGCCGAAGGCTGAAGCCGGGCGCACCATTGCCGGATTTCTTCCGGGCCGCCGTCAAAAACCAGCTCGAAGAAAGCGCCGTCATAGAGGATAATCTCCGGGAAGCCGTTCTGGGAAGAATGCAGCCTGTCCAGCTGCTCCACCAGCGGCGCCACGTCCCGCCCGTGCCGCCTCAGGCGGATGCTGAGGATCCACCCATGAGCATGCCGCGCCGTGATGGCCGTCAGCTCGCGCTGCATCTCCACGCTCAGGATACCGCTTGTATTGAGCTGGAGCAGCTTGTTGGCCCGCTTGAGCAGGGAGGAGCGCAGATCCTCCAGCCTGACATTGAATGCCCTGTAGGCCTTGTCAAGCGCCCTGCCCAGAGATTCCTCCATCCGTTCATCCTTGAGCACATAGGCGACGGCTCCTTCATCCAGCGCTGCCTGCGCATACTCAAAGCTGCGGCATGCCGTCAGGACGATGATCTGCATCTCGGAGAAACCGGCGCGGATGCGGCGCATCAGCGCAACGCCATCCTCCCCGGAAAGACACACGTCCATCACGACGATATGAGGCGTCAGCCGCCGGCTGAGAAGCGACAACTGTTCCCCGCTCTGGGCCACACCCATGCACTCGCACTGGTGTGCCAGCCAGGGAAAGCTCTGCATGCGCTCCAAAAAGGAAGAATCGTTATCTACAAGCAATACGCGCAGCATAATGGCTTCCTCCTCTGTTCACGGTCAGGCGCGCCTTTCCGGCCTTATCTGACAGAATTATAGCACGTTATTGGAAGACGGGCTATACCTTCTTGCGAATCGGCTGCCAGGATCCACGGAATGCACTTGCCAGAGCCTTTCTGCACCCGGGGGATGATGGCGCGGCTGCGCAGAAAGGCGTCCGCTTTGCAGCCTGTGCTTCATGGATCGCTTCTTGTGTACATCGCGGAAAACGGTACGCATGTCGTCGCTCCTGCCGCAGATCACGCTGCTGACCGGCATCGGATCCGTCGCCACCTTGCGGAATGCCATTTGGATTTCGTGCATCACGATGCGGAGGCCGGTGAACAGTCCCTCATCATACAGCCTTCTTCCTCTCCCGAGCGGATACCCGTATTGCGCTCATCCATCAGGCGGAGCATCGCCTTGCCCGCAGGGGCGTATCTCCTGCCTGACAGAGCCCCGCATACGCAGTGATGCCCTCCGCCGGAACCCCGGCGCTGCGCATGCACAGCCTTTTCCGCCCAGCCGGCAGCCGCCCCGTCGTCATTGCGAATGCCGCTTTCTGGCCGCTGTACTTCCGGGATGACGCCGACCTTCCCGCAACAGCGCAGGGTATCGGGTGGCAATCCATACCGGCGGCAAACCTGGATGATTGTCACGCTGCATCACCTCAGGAAGAGGATACGGGGCGGATCACATGATGCCGGAACACGACACATACCGCATCTCCGCCAATATGGCGCGATGATCCCGGCCACAGCACGCATGTGTAGCTCGCTGCGTTCCCGATTGTCGCCAAGGTGCTGGACGCCGTCACCGACATCGCCATGGCTGTCTGATCGACCGGACGCGCACGTCCGCGGGCAAGGCCCGGCCATGCCGCAAGCTGTTCTATTCGCTGGCGTACACGCTCTGCAACATGAGCCGCAGCCTGATGGCGCTTCGCCCTCCGGGATACGACCCTGCGCGGCGGCTTGTCCGTGCTCAACCGGACTGCCGCCATCATGATGAGCGGCATTCTGGCGGCGCTGGTGTTGCCAAAGGTCGTCATGCCTGTGCCTGGCGCGGATGCCTCGGGGCTGGGTGCAGGCGGGCTCCGCAGCGTCATAGCATGCAGGGCCGACGGACAGGCGGGAATCATGGCGCGCCCCTGCGCACATCCGGGGTTTGATTCTGCTGCATGGGGATCATGACGGGCGTTCGGACTGGTTCGGACGCGCCCCGTCACACGCGACAGGCGCTGCGGCAGCTCGGGAACGGTCGCTGCAGAGCCTGCTGCATGGCATGCCTGTGAACGGCGAAGAATCGCGCCGCGTTCCGGGAAGCTGCGCCCGCCCGATGCCCCGCAAGGCCAGCGTCCGCCGGCCGCAACACCAACGAAGGCTCCCCGATTCCCGGCACAGCTGCTGCGAACAGCGTCGTGCCAGGGTCGGGGAGCCTTCTGCTCCGGCGGCCTGTGAAGCGCACATCGCCCGGAAGGCGAGACGGCGTTTTCCGCGGAGGCCGTGCGCGCTGCGCGAGGGATGCGTCCCCCCGCGCGGACGGCATGGCCCTGATCCCGCCGGCGTCCTGCTCACAGCGTCAGCAGGTCCGAAAACTGCCGCAGATGATAGGTCGCCCGCCGGTCATCCCGGGCATCGCCCATGGCTGCGCAGTCGAAGCCGCCGGCCACCGCAGCTTCCACGCCGGCATGCGCATCCTCGACCACCAGACAGGCGGCAGGCTCGAGCCCGATCAGCGCAGCGGCCTTCAGGAACACCTCCGGATCGGGCTTGGAACGGGTGATGCAGTTTCCGTCGGCGACGGCGTCGAAGAAGTCCGCCAGGCCGATGCGCTTCAGGATCAGCGGCGTGTTTTTGCTGGAGGAGCCGATCGCCAGCTTCAGCCTGCCTTGCCGCAGCGTCTGCAGGGTCAGGCGCACATCCTCCGGCAGCGCGGCGGGCGACATGCCGTCCAGCAGCTGACGGTACAGCCGGTTCTTCTCCTCCGCAAGAAGCTCCTTTTCCCCGGCGGAATAGCGCCTGTCGCTCTTCTCCAGAATAATCGACAGGCTGTCCATGCGGCTGACGCCCCGCAGCAGGTTGTTGCGTTCCCGGTCAAAGGGGATGGCCAGCCGATCCGCCAATGCTTTCCATGCCTGATAATGATATTCGTCCGTGGAGCAGATCACGCCGTCCAGGTCGAATATGATGCCTTTGTACTGCATGGCGCCGCCTCACTGACAGATGCTGTCGATCCAGGCCAGCACCTCGCCGGGGTAATCGGCTTCGCAATGGGGCTGATCCCACACCAGGGCATAGTCCACGGGATAGCCCGCGTTGGCCAGCTTGACCGCCAGCGTCATGGCGACGCTCAGGGAGGTATCGGCATCGCTGGCGCCCACCCGGATGCGGTAGTGCCGGGCCTGCACGCTGTCCTCCCCGGCGCCGATGAAGCGCAGCGGATTGACCAGCGCGATTCTGTCCGCCAGCGCGGCATCGCCGGCCACGTCGAAGGCGGCCTCATACTGCCGCGCCTGCGCGGGATAGGCGTCGCGCAGCGCGCCGATGGCCTCGCCGATCGCGGGGTTGAAATGCATGAAATCCTGCGTTTCGCTCCCGAAGAGCTGGTTTTCGCCGCTGTCGTTGTCCAGCTTGTCGAAGGATGTGCAGGGCTTCATCCGGCGGCGATGATGCAGCACATAGGCGTCCAGATCGGTGACGGTGGCCGTCCTGCCGTCCCAGGCGAGCCACGCGCGCTTGTCGTCGCCCTGCCGGGAGACCATGGGCGGCTTCCGGTCCACGAAGGGAATTCCCCTGGGCGGGCGGGACAGAAGATCACCCAGGCTGGGCCTGCGGGGCGGCAGGGGCGGCATGCCGGCGGCGGCATCCGGGGGCGGCGGCACGGGCAGCCCTGCGCCGGGCCCCGCGTGATGCATGCCGGGATCCTCGGGCCCGGCGGGCATGGGCGCGGGCACTTCGCAGGTGTAGCGTCCGGCCAGGTAGGCTTCCGCCGAGTACCGCTGCGGCAGCGCGCCGGCCTCCAGACGCGTGAGGAAATCCGTGGCGGACCGGCTGATGCACTGCATCAGGTAATCGTAGAAGGCGCCGCTCCGGCCATCGGGCTGCAGGGTCAGCGGCTCGCCGGTCTCCGGATGCCGGAGATCCAGGCTGTTGACGTAGGTCACATACTGGTCGTACAGCCTGCGGGACAGGGCTTCCTTGAAGGGGGTCATGACTTCCGCGGGGCCTGCGGGGGAAGCCTCGTTTTCCCTGTCGGCGGCGAAGCACCATTCGTAGGCCAGATCCGCGTGCTCCAGATCGATGATGGGGCAGTAGATCTGCGCGGCGTAGACGGCGTCGCTTTCGTCCATGAAGGCGCCGGCTTCCTGCAGAGAGGCGCGGTAACGGGGATTGTCGCCCGTCACGCCCAGCAGCGCGCTCATGGCGCCCCCCGCGCTCCAGCCCACCGAGATGATCCTGCTCAGATCCCCCGGCAGCGCCGCGCGGTTGCGGCGCAGGAAACGGATGGCCGTTTTCAGATCCACCAGCGATACCGGCGCTTTGCCCACCAGCTTGCCCTGCGCGTTCCGGCTTTCACGGCCCCGGCAGCCGCAGGTGACGTAGATCAGCCCGTGCTTCAGATACTGCTCCGCATAGCACCGGGGGCCGCCCAGCCAGGTGTGCGGCATCTGCATGTATCCTGCGGAGTTGTTCTCGAAGATGACCGGCACCGTCGCGGCGGTGTAGGCGTCCGTCCGGCCCAGGGGATTGGGCGTGCCGTCGGCGTTCATGTACGGCCGGGGCACGAAGATGGACAGCCGCTGGAACTTGGGCACGTCCGCCCTTCCGCTGTAGCAGACGTCCTCCAGACACCAGCAGTCGTACGTTTCGTCGAAGGTCCATTTGTCGCGGCAGTCCTGAAGCTCCATCGTCTGATTGGCGATGGCAATCGGTTCAACCATGGGCAGCATGGCGTATTCCTCCTTGTGTTACAGCATGGGTACGATCCAGGCGGCCCACGCACAGCGGATGGGCCTTGCCAGAAGCAGGGCGGGGGCCAGCGCGCCGCAGATCACGCCGACTGGCATCGCGTCCGCCCCTTTACAGACGCGTGTCCGGCAAGCCGCAGAAGGCGTCCACCGGACTCACGCCGGAAAAGGGCCCGCCATGCATCAGCTTGTCCAGCACCGTTTCGATGACCGTCCGGGTGGCCGTATAGGCGTTGATGTAGGTTTTCACCCGCGGCGCGTCCTGCAGCAGGTAGGGGTTGGCCAGGGAGACGAAGACGCAGGGCTCCTCGTTCAGGAACCGCGGGCCGTCCAGGGCGTGCTTTCTGCACCATTCAATGCGCACCGTGGTCTGATTGCTGGCCTGCTCGTAATTGGCCAGGTAGAGCGTCAGGCGGGACGCCGTCAGCTGCGCGGTGCCGTGGAGCTCGTCGTCCAGGGGCTGGTAGCGCTGCGCGTCGAAGCCGTGCCTGCGCAGACAGTCCAGGGCGATTTGCCCCACGCTGCCCTCGGGGATGGCGTCCTTGCCCAGCACAATCAGGCGGATCCGGGGATAGCGCGCCGGCGTGACCGGGAAGAGATCCGGCTGGTTGTTCTTCACCAGCGTGACGGCCCTTTCCGCGGCTTCCCGATGCCAGGCCCGGGCGTCGACCGTCTCCCGGCAGGGCGGCGCAAAGCATACCCGGGCCTTCAGGGCCAGAATGCGGGTCACCGCGTCGTTCAGCCGATCCATGGTCACCGTGCCGTCCCGGATGCCATCCAGCAGATACCGGTAATCCTCCTCGAAGTCCGTGCTGAACACCAGCATGTCGTTCCCGGCGGCGATGGCCGCGGGGATGGCCCTGCGGCGCTCCATCGCCATGCAGAAGCCGCCCATGATGGTCGCGTCGGTCGTGATGACCCCGTTGAAGCCGAAACGGCCGCGCAGCACGCCGGTCAGAAGCTCCGGCGACAGGGACGCCGGCAGGCATTCCTCCCACGTCAGCGCCGGATTGATCTCCATGGCCACATTGGGCTGCACGATGTGGCCGACCATGATGCTCAGCAGCCCCTGATCAATCAGGTTCTGATAGATCGCGCCGTAGCTGGCGTACCATTCCCGGGCGGGGAGGCTGTTGTAGGTGGGATGCAGATGCTGATCCCGGTAGTCGACCCCGTCCCCGGGAAAATGCTTGGCGCAGGCCGCCATGCCGCAGTCCTGCACGGCCCTGGCATAGGCCTGGGTGAAGCGGCGCACACGCTGGCCGTCGGATCCGTAGGTCCGCACGTTGGTGATGGGATTGCGGAAATTCATGTCAATGTCGCACACCGGGCTGAAGGTCCAGTTGATGCCCGCGCTGCGGCCCTCCACCGCGCAGACCTTGCCGAACCTTTCCACCATGGCCGCGTCGTCCGTGGCCGCAGACAGCATGGGCCAGCCGAACAGCGTGCCGTCCGATATGCCGCCGGCGCCGCCTTCCTCCAGATTGGCGGCCTTGAGAAGCGGTATGCGCGCGGCCTCGTCCAGCGGCGCGTAACGCGCCCGGATTTGCTGCGCCGGCTCGGGACGGAAGAGAATGCTGCCGACCCTGCCATCGGCCACCATCCGCCGGAGCTGTTCCGGGGCGTAGTCCTGCCCCATCACGCAGAACAGCTGACCTGCCTTTTCCTCCGTGGTCATGGCGCGCAGCTGGTCGGCGACCCATGCGGCCTGCCCATCGCTGAGATAGAAGGGATTGCTTTGCACATCAACCATAGCGTCCTCCGAAAAAAGGGGTGCGGAAGTCCTCCGGCACCCATCATGTCCCGCTTATTTCATGCAGGCGTCGAGAAAGGCGAACACGGCAGCCAGGTTCTCATCGGTATAGAAGGCGGCGTCCTCATGGGCGGCGCCGTCCAGAATGCCCAGGCGGACGTTCTCTTCCCCGATGAGGGCGGATAGCGCCTCGGCCAGGTGAACCGACTGGGTGTAGGGCACGCTGGTATCGGCATTGCCGGCCTGGATCCACGCCTGCAGCGCGAAGCCCTCGGGCAGCTGATCGGCATAGGCAGTCCAGCTGGTGGCGGCGATCCCTTCATCCTGCAGGGATGCCACGCCCGCAAACTGGCACTCGAAGTCCCCGCTGAAGACGAAGCCCAGGGCATCGGCTTCCGCGGGCATGGCGGCAAACTGCACCGGGCCGTAGAAATCCACCAGCGCCGTCACGGAGGACGGCTGCGTCCCGTGATCGGGCACGTCGCCGTTCAAGGCCGAAGCCTCCGGGGTCAGGGCGGTCATCAGGGCCAGATACGCGCCCGCCGATTCACCCCAGACGGCGACGTGCGCCGCGTCAAAGCCATAGGTCTCCGCCTGCGCGCGGATGAAGCGCACCGCAGCCTTGACGTCGGCCAGCGCCGCCGGGAAAATGGCCTCGGTGGATTTGCGGTAATCCACGCTCACCACGGCATAGCCGTTCGCGACGCCCGCCCGGATCACCGGCTGCAGAATCGCCATGCCCTGATCGCCGAACCTGAAGCCGCCGCCATGCACCAGCACGATCACCGGATACGGCCCTTCGCCCTCCGGCAGATAGATGTCGCATACCTGCGCGGCGGATTCGGCCGCGTAGGCCACGCTGGCAAAGGTCGCGTCCGAAGACGCGGCGTCGCGGACGGGTCCGGCTCCCTGGATGCCCTCCGCCTGGGACAGCGGCGTCATGCTGCTGTCCGCGTCGGTCAGCAGCCACCGGCCTTCGTAGCCGTTCTGCGCGTCCAGGAAGCCTGCCAGCGGCGCCTGACCCTGGGCAATCTCCGTAATCCGGGTCACAAGCACGCCGTCCGCCCAGACCCACGAGCAGGCGTAGACGCTGTCGCCCATCAGGTCGTTGGGCGCGATGAGCGTGGCGGAGTCTTCGTCGTCGATGGTCAGCGTCCAATGCACGGTGAAGCCGAAGGCTTCCACAACCTCATCATAGGCGAAGGTGCGGCCCACCAGGGCGTCCGGGCGCACATCCCCGGCCGGATGGACGGATCTGTCCTGCGGCTCGCCCGGAAGGGCCTCCGGAAGCGCGCCGCCGGTCGAATCGCCAAGGGGCGTCATGGCGCTGCCGTCGATGCGCCAGACGGCGGAGAAGTCTTCCTGGAAGAAGGCCGCCTCGATATCCGCCGTGGATTCACGGGGCGTGCCGGTGACCACCGTGCCGTCCGGGTTCTGCGTCCAGTCGCCGGTGTAGGTGCAGGCGACGCCGGTGGGCTTGGTCATGGACATCGCATAGGTGCCGTCCCCGTTCAGGGTGATCGTCCAGTCGATGGCCAGGAACGGATTGATCTGCTCATGGAAGGTATAGACCCCTGCCGCGCTTTCCGCACAGGCGCCTGCGCAGAGGAAAAGCACGCATACGGCACACAGAACAGCAAGCAGCTTTTTCATCGCTCAGCACTCCTTCAGGATGGATTCAATGAAGTCAAAGACAAGCCGCAGGTTTTCGTCGGAGAAGAACCGTTTGTCCTCGTGATCCGCGCCCTCCAGCGGCACGAAGCGCACTTTGCCGCCCAGCCCCTTTGCCTGCAGGGCCTTTACGAATTCCTCGCTCTGCTGACAGGGTACCAGCCGATCCATCGTGCCGTGCTGCACCAGCAGCGGCGCCATCTGCCCGCCGGCATAGGTCAGCGGGCTGGCCTGATCGCACAGGGGCTGGCAGGCCTGGGCGATGGGAATGCCCAGATACCGGGATTCCGCGGAATGGGGCAGATCATGCTCCACAATGCTCACGGCGTTGGCGCGGGCCTGATCGTCCATGGTCTTGAAGGCGATGGGCCCAAACTGATCCACCGCGCCGATCACGAAGGGCTCCGCGGCATAGGCGACCTCCGTGCTTTCGCCGGGGAAGGCGCCGTTGGGGATGTTCATGCCCAGCATCGCCGCCAGATTGCCGCCGGCGCTGCCGCCGATGGCGATCAGACGATCCGGGTCAAGGCCATAGGCCGCGGCGTGCGTCCGGAGGAACCGCACTGCCTTGCGCACGTCCAGCACCGCCGCCGGGAAAATGGCCTCGCCGCTCAGCCGGTATTCCACGGCGGCCACGGCCCAGCCGCGTTCCAGGGCCTTCAGGTAGGGCTGCAGGTGATCGTCCCGCTTGTCGCCAATGGCGAAGCCGCCGCCGTGTATGTAGACCAGCGCCGGAAAAGGGCCGTCTCCCGCGTCGGGCAGGAAAAGATCCAGCCGCTGACTGGGGCTTTCGCCGGCATAGGGGATATCCAGGGTCTTGCGGCGGATGCCGCTGATATCAGCCATGGGGGGCCTGAAGTCCGGCGGCGGTACGCCCGGCCCGCCCATGGGGGGAATGTTTCTTTCCATCATCCTGCCTCCTTATGCAGCTTTGGACGTCTGATGCTTGCTGCGCATGCGCACAGCGGGCCTGGGCCAGTTCTTGACGGCGTCGAAGGCGATCGCCGCGATCAGGATGCCGCCCTTGACCAGATACTGCGTATAGGTGCCCCAGCCCGCCAGCTGCATGCCGTTGGCAATGATCTGCATCACAAAGATACCCGCGACCATGCCCACCACATTGCCCTTGCCGCCCTTCATGCTGATGCCGCCGATGATGGCGGCGGTCAGGCAGGTGATTTCGGTGCCGGGGCCGGTGGTGGCGCTGGTCATGTTCTGCTGGGCCAGCATGTCCAGGGTGGCGATGGCGAAGATCGCCCCGGTGATGGCGAAGCACAGGGTCTGGATGAGATCGGCGTGGATGCCGCTGAGGCGGGCGCATTCCTTGTTGCCGCCGATGGCCAGCACGTCCCGGCCGAAGTGGGTCTTGTTGAGGACGACCCAGGTGGCCGCGACGATCAGGATCGCCAGGTACACGTCCAGCGGCAGGCCGAAGAGCTGGGTGCGGTACAGGGCGCGGAAGGCCGCAGGCATGCCGGAGTAGGACTTGGAGGAGGTCATGGTATAGGCCAGGCCCTTGAACACCTCGGACGTGGCGATGGTCACCACCAGGGGGAACAGCCTGAGCCGCGCGGACAGAAAGCCGTTCAGCGCGCCCATCAGGAAGCCGGCGCAGATGCAGATGGGCCATACCAGCCACCAGGGCAGGCTGGTTTCCAGCATGATGATGGCGGCGATGCAGCCGCACACGGCCATCTGATTGCCCACGGACAGGTCGATGCCGCCGGAGATCATGACAAAGCAGATGCCCATGCCCGCGATGACGATGTAGGTGGATTGGGTCAGCACGTTATACAGGTTGCGCGCGCTCATGAAGAGGGGATTGAAGAGCGTGAAGAGGATCACCAGCGCCGCAAGGATGATGTAAACCGTGCCCTCGTGGTAGATGTAATTCGCAGCCTTTTTCAGCGTGTTCATGACAGCGCCTCCTTCGCAAGCCCCGAGGCCAGATGCAGTACATTCTCCTGGGAAAATTCCTCCCGGGACAGTTCGCCGCTGAGCGTGCCCTCATACAGCACCAGGATGCGGTCGCTCATGCCCAGGATTTCCTCCATGTCGGAGGATACCATGATGATGGCCTTGCCCCGGGCGCACAGGCTGTTGATCAGGGCGTAGATTTCCTGCTTGGCGCCTACGTCGATGCCCTTGGTGGGCTCATCGAAGATGATCACCTCGGGATCGGCGGCCAGGGCCTTGGCCAGCACCACCTTCTGCTGATTGCCGCCGGAGAGGTTGACCATCAGCTGCCTGACGCCGGGAACCTTGATGCGCAGCTCCCTGCGGAACTGTTCGGCCATCGCCCTGTTTCTGCCGCCGCTGATGAAGCCCAGGCGGGTGATTTTGCCCAGGGAGGACAGCGAGATGTTGAACTGCACCGTGTTCCAGGGGATGATCCCCTGCTCCTTCCGGTCCTCCGGGATCAGCGCGATGCCGTGCCGGATGGCTGCCGCAGGGGACGACAGGCGGATTTCCCGGCCGCCCATGAGGATGCTGCCGGAATCAGGCTTCCGTGCGCCGCAGAGCAGCGCCATCGTCTCGCTGCGGCCGGAGCCCATCAGCCCCGCGAAGCCCAGGATTTCGCCCCGATGCAGCTGGAAGGAGATATGCTCCACGGAGTTGCCGGTCAGATCCCGGGCCTCCAGGATGACGTCGCCGCGCCGGGTCTGGCGCTGCGGGAAGCTTTCGCTGAGCTCCCGGCCCACCATCAGCTTCACCAGGGCGGCGCGGTCGGTGTCCCTGGTGCGGAGGGTGGTCACATAGCAGCCGTCCCGCAGGACGCTGATGCGCTCCGTGATCTGGAACACCTCCTCCATGCGGTGGGAGATGTAGATCACCGTGACCCCCTGCGCCTTCAGCCTGCCGATGATGCGGAAGAGGGTATTCACCTCGTTGGCGGCCAGCGGCGCGGTGGGCTCGTCCATGATCATGATCCGGCAGTTGTTGGAGATGGCGCGGGCGATTTCCACCATCTGCTGTCCGGCGGGGGACAGGCGCTCCACCGGCAGCGCGGGGTCGAGCTCCAGCCCGTAGTCGTCAAACAGCCTTTGCGCCATCCGGTTCAGGCGGCGCTTGCTGTAGATCCTGCCGAAGCGCCTGCCCATGTAGACGTTTTCCGCCACGGTCATGGGGGTGACCAGGCTGACGTCCTGATAGATCACCGCCACCCCCTGCTCCGCGGAGAGGGTGGGGGTCATGGCGCTGAACACCTTGCCGTCGAAGCTGATGCTCCCGCCCTCATCGGGCGCGATGGCGCCTGTGATGATTTTGATCAG
Organism: Aristaeellaceae bacterium; assembly: GCA_051886675.1. Lineage (GTDB taxonomy): Bacteria > Bacillota > Clostridia > Christensenellales > Aristaeellaceae > UBA11524. The sequence continues at coordinate 7,202 of JBJEYH010000177.1, read as the reverse complement.
GGTGGATTTGCCGGCGCCGTTTTCGCCCAGGATCGCGTGGACCTCGCCCTGCTCAAAGGACAGACTGACGTCGTTCAGCGCCTTCACACCGGGATAGGTTTTCGATATATGCTCCAGTTCCAGCATTCGGAAGGCTCATCCCCTTCAAGATATTGGTCGGGAGGCCCGGCAGACGTCGCTGCCTGCCGGGCCATGGGTGTCACTGGGCCGTAAAGGTGCCGGTCACGGGATCAATCACGATGGTGGCGTTGCCGCTGGCCGCGTCAATGTAGGCCCACAGGCCGGGGGTCTGGAAGGCGGAGGAGGGATCCACATTGGTCAGGCCCTCGATGCTGACGGTCACGCCGTCGTCCGCCACGCTCCACCGCCCCTGATACCGGTCGGTGATCATCGGGTTGCCCGGCAGGAAGAACAGGCAGGTGCCGTCGTCCATCAGGTCGAACTCGTGCGGCTCGTCCCCGCCGATGCCCTGCATGACCGCCGTGTAGGCCCTTCCGCCCTCGATGCTGCCGCCGGCGGTCTCGGCGGGCGCGCTCTCCTCCTGAGCGTCCCGGTTGTAGCCGCTGACACTGTCCCAGTAGGTCAGCAGATCCTGCCGGGCCAGAATCTCCCCGTAGGTGAAGGACGCGATATACGGCGGCGTATCAAAGGCCACCAGCGCGGCCACGCCCTGATTCATTTCGGCGGTAATGGGATACCACACGCCGATGCTGTTGGGGTTGCTCTTGCCGTAATCCACGCCCGCTTCCCCGAACATCACCCGGTAGGAAAGGTCGGCCAGGGTCGCGGCCGCGTCGCCGCCGCCAAACTGACAGGCCGCCCGGAATACCGAGGGCGTGCCGGCTGTGCTGTCAGCGGCGCCGATCAGATACTCGTACTCGTCGCCCATGACGCCGGCGGAGAAAAAGGCGAAACGCTGCGCCTCGTCGGCGGGATAGGTATCCATGATATACTGCGAGCCCGCGGTGGAGACCAGGCTGTTGTAGGCGATGATCACGCGGGCCTTCTGATTCCGGGTCAGCACGCCGGCCACCACGGAGCGGTTATCGCCGGAGATGTCCATCTCGGTGGTGGAGGCGGACAGGCTTTCCACCCGCTGGGCCACCATCGGACAGTACACGGGGTTTTCGATGCGCTCCGCTTCGCCGACCACCTCGCCCATCAGGTTCACGTAGTCGCCGCTGACGTTCCTGAGCCAGGGCTCGATGATCATGGCTTCGCCGGCGCAGCGGTTCTTCGCGTCGTCGGAAATGGTGGAGAAGATGAACTCCACGTCCCAGTCGCCCTCGGGATCCATGTTCTGCTCGATCCATGTTTTGGCGACGGAGGCCACGTACATGCCGATCATGAACTCATCGTCGGATACCACCGCATCGTAGGCGTCCTCGCTGATGGTGCCCGTGCCGCCGCTGATGACCACCTTCACATTGTCCCGCAGCCGCGCGTCGATCAGCGAATCCTCCAGCGCCTCGATCTGGCAGGGCAGGATGATCAGCATCTCCGCCCCCTGCAGCACAAAGGTGTTCACCTGCTGCACCTGCGTGGATACGTTGTCATCGGCCGAGGCGATCTGCACCGTATAGCCCAGCGGCTCGAACATGGCCTTCAGCGCATCGGCCTCCAGCACGGAGATCGAAGAGGACATGTTCTGCATGCACACGCCGATCAGCCTGCTGCCCTCGGCGCTGGCGGGGATGATCATCACGCTCAGAAGCATCGCCAGCGCGAGCGTGATACTTACCAACTTCTTCATCATGGTTCCTCCTTTTCTCATGGGGTGATCTCACCCCTGGCTGTGCTCAGTCTATCATCCGGAGCCGCCGCGTGTAAATCGGTTGCCGCGCCTTTGCTATTCAGATGTTCGTTCATAAGGGAGCTTCCCGGGAAGCAATTGACATCGCAAAATCTTGAAAATCAGCGTTATCCGTGATATGCTTGGGATGGGACTTTCATCGGCCATTCCGAAAATCAATCACAGGGGGCATTATGGACATTCAGAAGCTGAGCGAGTTCGCCTGCGTCGGGCAAGCCGGCTCCATCCGCGCCGCCGCGGAAAAGCTCCACATCGCGCCATCCACGCTCAATTCCCGCATGCACGCCTTCGAGCGGGAGCTGGGCGTGACGCTGCTGGACCCTCAGGGCTTCACGGAGGCCGGAAGGCAGCTGCTGACGCAGGCCGCGGACATCCTGCAGCGCTGGCAGTCGACCACCAGGGAGGTGGCCGCCGCGAACCGGCATGCCTATCGTCATCTGCGCATCAGCCTGCCGGAGACGATCATGCCGCTGTACCTGGGGCCGTTCCTGGAGCAGCTGAACCGCACATGGCCGCGCATCCACATCGATCTGCTGGACGGCACGGATCTGGACATGGCGGAATCGCTGCGGGCAGGCAAGGTGGACGTGTTCTTCGCGATGATGATCGACCGCCAGACCCCGCCGGATCTGGAGCGGCATGATATTGCCATTCCGCATCATCATCTGCTGCTGCCGGCCAGCCATCCACTGGCGCGGAAAAGCGAACTGCGCCTGCGCGACCTGGATGGCGAGCAGTTCATCCTTGCGCCCAACGGCGCCTGCGCCTGCGTGCGGAATTTCCAGCTGACCAACCTCGCCGCCGGGAAAATCCGCTACACCCTCTATGACAGCCAATCCAGCATCACCTATTCCAAGCTGCTGGTCTCCATCGGCAAGGGGCTCTTCCTGTCCCCGTCCCCCGTCCCCGACCTGCCGCCCAATACGGCCGGCGTCATCGTGCGCAATCTGCCCTATCCGGCCACGCCCTGCTTCTTCGTCAGCAGGCAGACGGGCAACGCGGACGTCGCCGCCTTTGTGCGGGATTTCCTGGCCTTTGCCCGGGAAGCGTCGGCCAAACCGCATCCGCCGGAGGGAATTCACCATGACTTCTGAACGCCTGTATGAATTCTGGATCCTGTCCAGAACCCTCAGCTTCAGCCGGGCGGCTGAACGGCTGTTCATCAGCCAGTCGGTGCTGAGCAAGCACATCGCCGCCATGGAGAAGGAAATGAACGCGCCGCTTCTCTATCGCGACAGCCACACGGTGACCCTCACCGAGGCCGGGCAGATGCTGGCCCGTCAGGCGCAGGAGATCATCAGCCGCTGCGAACAGGTGGAGCGTCAGCTGCATCTCAGCCATGTGCCCATGGGCGGCAGCCTGCGGATCGCCTGCAGCCTGGAATTGTCCTACGCGTCGCACATCCGCCTGTTCGTGCAGCAGTTCATGGCCCGGTATGCCGATACGGAGGTCATCCTTGACGTCATCCCCGGCGCCCTGCCCGAGGAAACCCTGGCGCACTATGATCTGGTGTTTTCCCCCTGCAGCTATCTGCATCCGGCGCCGTCGGTGCAGAAGTCCTTCATCATGAGCCACGGAACCTACGTCTTTCTGCCGCCGGGGCATCCCATGGTTTCCCGCTCCATGATCCCCCTGAGCCAGCTCGCCAATGAAACGCTGCTCGTGCCCCACGCGGACGAGCTTTTCGGGCCGTACGCGAAAAACGCTCAGCTGGCCGAGCGCAATGCCCATGGCAGGCTGCATCTGATCCCGGCCGCCAATGTATCCACCGCGCTGTTCATGGTCTCCATCGGCCGGGGGATTCTCATCGGGCCCCGTTACCTGCGCAACCTGGCCTTGCCGGATACCTTTACGGTCAACATCATGGATCAGAACTGCAGGTTCGACGAATACCTCTACCGCTGCCATCCGGGCCAGTCGAAGGCCGAGGTGTTCGAGCGCGAATTCCTGGAAGCGTTCCACATATCCGAAGCGGGCGGCGCAGGAGCCGCGGGGGTTCCCTGAAGCGCGGCGCGTACGCAAAAAAAGGCCCGTACTGATGCTCTGTCAGTACGGGCTTCCGGCTGTCCTGCGCCGGGCCGTCCTTTCAAAAAAACGCAGGGAAGTGAATCCGAAGATCACTTCCCTGACGCGCGAAGGGTCGCTCAGTCCACGCGGAAGGCGTAGATGGTGGTGGTATCGTACTTTTCGCCGGGACGCAGCACCGTGGTGCCGGGATACTGGGGGTTGTGGGGATCGTCCGGGCAGTGCTGGGTCTCCAGGCACAGGCCGCTCAGCGGGCCGTAGTGCGCGCCGTCCTTGCCGCCCTCCAGGTCGGTGGTGCAGGCGGTGTAGAGCTGCATGGCGGGCTGGTCGGTGATGACCTCCATGGTGCGGCCGGATTCCTCATGATGCACGCAGGCGCACAGCCCCATGGCCAGGCCCTTGCGCAGGATGAAGTTGTGGTCGTAGCCGCCGGCCAGCTTCATCAGGGGGCAGGCGTCGATCTGATCCAGGCCGTCGCCCAGCAGCAGGCCCTCCCGCATGTCGAAGGGCGTCTGCGCCACGGGCAGGTAGCCGCCGGTGGGGATCAGCCCCGCGTCCACAGGGGTGATCACGTCGCTGTCGATGTACACGGCATGGTCGCGGATGGTGCCGTGATCATGGCCGGCCAGGTTGAAGTAGGAGTGGTTGGTCATGTTGCACAGGGTGGCCTTGTCGGTGGTAGCCTCGTAGCGGATGCACAGGTTGCAGTCGTCATCCCAGGAATAGGTGACGGTGACGTCCAGCGTGCCGGGGTAGAAGCTCTCGCCGTCGGGGCTGACCCGATGGAAGGCCACCTTGTCCAGCATATCGCCCTCGGTGGGCACGGCTTCCCACATATAGGAGGAGAAGCCCTTGAAGCCGCCGTGCAGGTGGTTGACGCCATTGTTCAGCTCCAGCTGATAGCTCACGCCGTCCAGCTCGAACTGGCCCCTGGCGATGCGGTTGCCGTAGCGGCCCACGGTATCGCCCATGGAGCCGTGCTTGGCCTCGTAACGGGACACGTCGTCAAAGCCGAGGCACACGTCGGCCAGCTGGCCGTCCCTGTCGGGGACGATGATGGACACGGTGATCGCGCCGAAATCCGTCACGGACACGGAGGCGCCGGAGCGGTTGGTCATGGTATACAGGGTGGCGGCCTGACCGTCGCTGGTCACGCCGAAGGGCCTGGTGGAAATCGCCATGGGGAACACCCTCCTTATGTACTTGACTGTGCCCTTATTGTACCCCTTTGCCGCGGGAAGGTCAAGGGGGCGGGGCGTCCATTTCGCCGGAGCGCAGCACCCAGTAGCCCTGCCCGTGGCGTCCCTCGGCCCAGCGGCAGCCCCGCAGCTCTGCCGGCGGCAGCGTCGACGCGTCCCCCGGCAGGGCGTAGGCGGCCTCCGTCACCCGATGCCCCATGATCCGCACGCCCACCGCGCACCAGGCCGCGGGGGCTGCTGGCCCCAGACGCACCCGCACGAACCGCCAGCCCGGCGCGTCAAAGGGCGCGCAGACGGGCTCGCGGCCGAAGTAAGCTTCCAGCTCCGCCAGCGGCGCGGGCCAGCGCAGCCGGGGCAGGCGCATAAGGCTTCCCGCCAGGGCGCCTGAGGGCGGCGACAGGCGGCACAGGGGCCGGGGCTCCGGCGCGGGCCGGGCGGGTGGAGAGGAGGGCTTCGGTAGCGCGGTATCCCGGCAGGGAAGGGCCAGGTACTGCCTGACCGCCTCCTGCATTTCCCCCGGGGAGCAGACCGGCGCGCCCGTCAGATACCCGCACAGCTGCACCCGTGGCTCGGGCCAGTCGCTGCACAATAGCACCGTGTGGCAGGCGGCGTATCCGGCGGGCAGATCCTCCCGGTACAGCGCGCCCCTTCCCTGGGGGGACAGATGCATCAGCCCCAGGTCGATCATCGCGCAGGTGCGTCCGCTGCCGCCCATCAGCAGCGCCCGCAGCACGGACTGGGTCACCTGGTTCACCTGGATGGTGACGCATCCCCGTCCCTGCCGGGTCTCCAGCCGGGCAAAGCCTCCCGCGTACCCCTGCAGGGGCCGGAGAATCACGTACTGTCGCCGGAACGCCGCTTGCTGCATCCGCGCCGCCTCCCTTCACGGGAAGGTATGCGGCGGACAGGCGGTTTATTTCCGGCGTTCGCTTTCTTTTGGGCGGGAATTGCGCTACAATAAGGGCCGGATTGAACGAAGGGAGGGGCCGCGGGGTGGACAAGCTGCAGACGCTGAAGCACTATTTCGGACACGACGGCTTCCGACCGGGGCAGGAGGCGCTGGTGGACGCGCTGCTGCAGGGCCGTGACTGTCTGGGCGTGATGCCCACCGGCGCGGGCAAGAGCCTGTGCTACCAGATTCCCGCGCTGATGCTCGAGGGCGTGGCGCTGGTGATCTCCCCGCTGATCTCCCTGATGAAGGATCAGGTGGCGGCCCTGAAGAGCGCGGGGGTTCCCGCGGCCTATCTGAACAGCTCCCTCACCCCCCGGCAGATGGACCTGGCCACCGAGCGCGCCCGCATGGGCATGTACCGGGTGATCTACGTGGCCCCCGAGCGGCTGGATACCGCGTCCTTCCGGCAGTTCGCCCGGCAGGCGAAAATCTCCCTCATCGCCGTGGACGAGGCCCATTGCGTCTCCCAGTGGGGGCAGGACTTCCGCCCGGATTACCGGCGCATCGCGGACTTTGTGGACAGCCTGCCCGTCCGTCCGCCGGTGGGCGCCTTCACCGCCACGGCCACCGACCGGGTGCGGGAGGATATCATCCGCCTGCTGCGCCTGCGGATGCCCGAGCTGTCCTTCACGGGCTTCGACCGGCCGAACCTGTTTTTCGAGGTGATTCAGCCCCAGAGCCGCTACGACGCCCTGCGCCTGATCCTCCGGGACAAGGACGGCGACAGCGGCATCGTCTACTGCGCCACCCGCAAGAATGTGGAGGAGGTCTGCAGGAAGCTCCAGGAGGACGGCTTTTCGGCGGGACGGTATCACGCGGGGCTTTCCGACGAGGAGCGCCGCGCCAGCCAGGAGGACTTCCAGTATGACCGGGTGCAGATCATGGTGGCCACCAACGCCTTCGGCATGGGCATCGACAAGAGCAACGTGCGCTTCGTCATCCACTACAACATGCCCCGCTCCATGGAGGCCTACTATCAGGAGGCGGGCCGCGCCGGGCGGGACGGCGAGCCTGCGGAATGCGTGCTGCTTTTCAGCAGGCAGGACATCATCACCGCCAAGTGGATGATTGGTAACAGCGAGCCCAACCCCGACATGACTCCCGCCGAGCAGCAGGCCGTGCGCCGGCAGGACTACGCCCGGCTCAACGTCATGATCGACTACTGCGGCGAAAGCGGCTGCCTGCGCCAGTACATCCGCACCTACTTCGGGGA
>JBJEYH010000176.1:0-4772 GCA_051886675.1 Aristaeellaceae bacterium | reverse complement strand
CCCTGGAGAAGATCCTCACCGGCGCGCCCCGGCCCGTGGACGTGGGCAGCATGAATGACCGGCTGTTCCTGAACGTATGCGGCACGGGCTTTGACGTGACGGTGCTGGACTACACCGTGGCGGCGAAGAAGTACGTGCGGGGCATCCTGCCCTACCTGATCGGACTGGTGCGGGCGATCGCCCATTACAGGCCGGTGCATGTGCGCATGGAGGCCGACGGCCGGGTGCAGGAGCGGGACGTGCTGATCTGCTCGGTGGCCAACGGGCGGTTCATCGGCGGGGGGATTCCCATCTGTCCGGATGCCGCGCCGGACGACGGGCTGCTGGATCTGGTGGTGGTGGAGAACCGGCCACGGTGGATGATTCCCTTCTACCTGCCGGGCCTGCTGATGGGGAAGGTGCTGTCCTTCGGCGTGACGAGCCATTGCCGCTGCACGCGGGTGGAGCTGGTCAGCCGGGGCATGCGGCTGAACGTGGACGGCGAAATCCTGTCCCTGGACAGCGCATCCTTTGCGGTACAGCCGGGCAGGCTGATGCTGTACTGGTAAATTTACAAATCCGGGAAGGAAAGATATGCAGTTTCAGCGAATCATACCAGTAAACCCGGGACGCTGACGACTTGTGAATGAAAATAAAGGAGTGAAACGCAGTGGCAGATTATCCGAAGGGCTTCAAGGGGATCTGGATGAAGGGCATGGAGGCCATCGGCGATACGGCGACGAAGATTGCCTCCAACACCAAGTACAAGGTCAACGAGATGAATATGGTCAACCGCCGCCGTGAGATTCTCTCCGATTTTGGCGAGAAGGCGTATGCCCTGTGGCAGAAGGGCGAGCAGTTTCCGGCGGAGCTGGACGCGCTGCTGAAGGAGCTGAGCCAGCTGGACGAGTCCCTGGAGGAGATCCGCGCCGAGAAGGCCGCCAGGGCAGCCGCCGCCGTCAGGCAGGAGGAGCAGGCGGAGAAGCCCGCCGAAGCGCCCGATGAAAAGGCGCCCCTTGTGGACAAGGCGGACGAGCTGGCCGACAAGGTCAAGGACGTGCTGAACACCGTGGGCGACGCCATCGGCGAAGCGGTGGATCACGTGAAGGAAGCCATTTCCGGCGACAAGCAGCCTGACGAGGAAGCCTCCGCCCCCGCGGCCGAGGATGCCGAGTCCGCCGCGGAGCCTGTCCCCACCATTCAGGTGCAGGAGGAAGCTCCCGCCGACGAGGAGCCTGCGCCCGAGGAGCCTGCGGAGGAGCCTCAGCCCGATGACGCGTCCGAAGAGGAGCAGCCCGGCGAGTAAGGCCCACCGGTTCTGACCGGGCCCAACAGCGGGTCTCTGCGCGCTATGTCCCGCAGAGGGCGTTGAGCCGCGGCTGTGACACGGAAAGCGGAATATCACAAGCCCATCCCTCCGGCAGCGGGAAGCACCGAAGGGGTGGGCTTTTATCGTGATGGGCAGGAAGCGCGCGTCGGGTGCGCGGTCGCTGCCATTCCCGCTGAGGGCGCGGCGTGGGATTGCGTGCGGCAAGACAGCGGAACATACAGGCCCATCCCTCCGGCAGCGGGAAACAGCGAAGGGGTGGGCTTTTATCGTGATGGGCAGGAACAGTGCATCCGGGGCGCGGTCGCTGTCCTTTCGCCCGGGAGCGCAGCGCGGGGATTGCACGCGGCAAGACAGCGGAACATACAGGCCCACCCCTCCGGCAGCGGGAAGCACCGAAGGGGTGGGATTTTATCGTGATAGGAAGGAAGCGCGCGTCGGGTGCGCAGTCGCTGCCTTTCCCGCCGAGGGCGCGGCGCGGGGATTGCGCGCGGCAAGACAGCGGAACATACAGGCCCACACCTCCGGCAGCGGGAAGCACCGAAGGGGTGGGCTTTCATCGTGATAGGCAGGAAGCGCGCGACGGGTGCGCGATCACTGCCTATTCGCCCGAGAGCGCGGCGCGGGATTGCGTGCGGCAAGACAGCGGAACATACAGGCCCATCCCTCCGGCAGCGGAAACAGCGAAGGGGTGGGCTTTTATCGTGATGAGCAGGAAGCGTGCATCGGGTGCGCGGTCGCTGCCTTTCCCGCCGAGGGCGCGGCGCGGGGATACGCGCGCCCACGGGAACCGGGGCAGTGGCATTCGCGGATCGTGACATCACCATCTGCGCCCGGGAACGTAGTGCATGCCGCAGCGCTCAAAGTCCCGCATGCGGTCGTTCAGCCGCTGCTTCCGGCACAGGTAACGCCATAGCGCACGGAACATGAAAAGCCCTCCTCTCCGGTGATAGCATGCGCCGGAGGGGAGGGCTTTATCCGTGTCATGATGCGGGGGTGAAGGTCATGCGCGTCAGGGCCTTGTGGATGATGACGGCAGGATCCGCGTCGGGATGGAGCCAGTCCATGGCCATCTCCGGCGGCGCGATGACGGGCATCCGGTCGTGGAAGCAGGCGATATCCTCCGCGGCATCGTGGGTCAGGACGGTGAACACGGGCCTGCGGGGATCGTCTTCCACCCGGTAGAGGCCGCAAAGGAACAGCATGCGGCGGCCCTCCGGCTGGAAGAGATACTTCGGGGGCCTGTCCTCACGGTGATCCCACTCGATGTACGCGCTGGCGGGGATCAGGCAGCGGCGGCGACGGTAGCTGTCGCGGAACATGGGCTTGTCCATGGCGGATTCCGCCCGGGCGTTGATGATCAGCTTCCTGTCCAGGTGGTAGCCCCAGGTCATGGCGAAGGCCGTCGGGGTCAGCTGCCGGTTGGGCGCCAGCACCGCCGCCGTATCCCCGGGGAAAATCTCCCCCTCCTTGATGCGGAAGGCCGGGTCGCGGCGCCGCTCCCGCTGCTCCAGGTCGCTTAGCAGCTCCGCAAGCGCCGCGGGCATGTCCCGTACCTCAAGAAAGTACCGTCCGCACATCAGTCAATCAGCGTGGTGGTGAAGCTGCCCTGCCAGCTGCGGCCGGGAGCCAGCATGGTCACGAAGGGCTTGTCCTCAAAGTTGCCGCTCTCGCCCACCTCGCCGGGCATGCCGTGCCAGGGCTCCAGGCACAGGTAGGGCGCATGCTTGTTGGGCATGGTCCACACGGCCAGCACCTCCATCTTGGGGAAGGAGAAGGCGATGCCCTTGCCGCTGACCTTGTGCACCAGCTTGACGCTGCGGCTCTTCAGCTCGGTGAAGATCAGCGCGTCGCGGGCGTCGAACAGCTCGTAGGACAGGGGCAGGGTGTCGCTGTTGTGGAAGCAATCCAGGAATTCGCTGCCGTCAATGCGGCCGCCGCCGGGCGCCAGGCTGTTGCGGCCTTCCTCCGCCTGGGGGAACACCAGCTGGTAATCCGTGAAGGCCGCGCCTTCCTCCATGGGTACGCAGAAGCCCGGATGGCCGCCCACGCAGAAGGGCATCACCCTGTCGGACCTGTTCTCCACGGTGAAGGTGGTGGTGTAGCCGTTCTCCAGCAGGGTGTAGGTCACATGGAACACGAAGTCGAAGGGATACATGGGCCTGCTCTCCTCCGTGGGGGTGAGGGCCAGCTCCACAAAGTCGTCGCCCTGCTTGACCACGGTGAAGTCCGGGTTGCGGGTGAAGCCATGCTTGATCATGGGATACATGACGCCGTCAATGCGGATGCCCTCCGGCGCGACGGAGCCGCACACCGGGAACAGCACCGGCGCGTGCTGCGCCCAGACGCCGGGATCGGCCTGCCAGATGACCTCGCGGCCGTCAGGGCCCTTGAAGGACGCCATCTGCGCGCCGCGGAGCTGAACCTCCGCCGTGCAGGTACCGTTGCTGAGACGAATGTTGGCCATGGATAATTCCTCCTTTTTGTATTGTCAGGATCCCTGGATCCGGTAAAGCAGGGTGTAGTCCCGGGGACAGTCCGCCGTCACCCAGAAGGCGGCATAGCCCTCCCGGCAAACAGGCGTTACGCCATCGGCGGCAGTCCCGCTGGTGATCGTGCGGGTGCCGGGGACCAGGGCGGCCACATGGGGCTTCACGCGGGGATCGCTGGTCTCGCTGACGCTGTCGACGGCGAGAATCTGCCGCGCTCCGTCCATCTCCCGGGCGGCCAGGAGCGCCACAATATGTCCCTTTCGAAGATTCGCCATGGCGACGCCCTGTTCCTCCCTGAGGAAAGCGTACAGCCGGGGCAGATCGTTCTCCAGCCCGCCATGCCGCCAGACAAAGCCCATGCGGCGGGCCATGCCGGAGGCTTCCAGCCCGGTCAGCAGCGCGGGCCGGTCGGTGCCGTCGTCGCCGCGGCCCCCGCAGGCCACGGACATGTCGGCGAGTTCCTCCGGCCGCCAGATCCGTCCGGTCATCCATTGCAGACAGTGGCACAGCGAGAAGATGCCGCAGCCGGAGGAGTGCAGGTCTTCTCCGCCGAGGTAGGGATAGGGATGCGTCCAGCCGGGATCCCGCTGATTGTGGTACAGGATCTCCCGGCCTTCAATGATCATGGGAGTGCTCATGGGGGTCAGCATGGTAATCACCTCCGGGGTATGGTCTGCATAAGCTGCAGGCAGGAAACAGAACAGGAGGTTGATCTGTATGAAGGAAGGCGCGAAGGTATCGCCCTTTGCGGCCCTGAATCCCAGGGAGCAGAAGGAGCAGTGGATCTGGTGGCAGTGCCAGCATCCGGAAGCGGTCATGGAGGAGCCGCTGGACGCGCCGCCGCCCCCGCCGGAGACGAAGCCTCTGCCGGAGGAAACGGAAGCTCACCGGGAGCTGCCGCCCGTGCCCGCCCCGGTGATCCGCCACGGGCAGTACGATTCCGTCATCCGCCGGATGAACCAGGCCCGCCGGCA
>JBJEYH010000175.1:0-4773 GCA_051886675.1 Aristaeellaceae bacterium | reverse complement strand
ACGCGGAGACGAACCTGTCCTGCGCCATCGAGGCGGCGGCGCAGGGGGTGGCGGGGACGTACGTGTGCTTCAGCCGCAAGCTGATCCTGGGCACCCGGGCGGTCAAGACCCGCACCATGTCCTTCGACGCCTTCGACAGCGTGAACAGATCCCTGGCGGGCATGGTGGATGCCGAGGGCGTCCACTTCCTGCGCCCCATGCAGACGGAGGAGCCCTATTGCCTGCGGCCCCAGGTGGACAGCCGGGTGTTCCTGCTCAAGCTGGTGCCGGGCACCCAGCCGGACGTGCTGGACTTTGTGGCCCAGGCGGGGTACCGGGGGCTGGTGATCGAGGCCTTCGGGCTGGGGGGACTGCATTACATCCGCCGCAACCTGGTGGAGAAGCTGCGGATGCTCCGGGCCCGGGGGGTACGGGTCATCGTGGTGACCCAGTGCATGTACGAGCGGGCGGATCTGTCCATCTACGAGGTGGGGACGCAGCTGCTGAGAACCGACGTGCTCTCCGGCCTGGACATGACCACCGAGGCTGCGGTGACCAAGCTGATGTGGGCGCTGGCCCAGCCGGACACCGACGCGCTGCTGAGCCGGAACCTGTGCGGGGAGATGCGCCCATGACGGAGAAGAGCTTCACCCTGGCGCAGCTGGCGGAGATGACCCTGCTGACGGAGCGCACGCTGCGCACCTACCTGCGCAGGGGGCTTCTGCAGGGGGAGAAGACCTCCCGGGGCTGGCGCTTCACCCGGGAGCAGGCCTTCGCGCTGATGCGCAGCCCCGCCGTACGCCGGGCGATGAACGCCAACCGGCTGGCCCGGGCGGAGGACTTTCTCCACCGGCGCATGGACACCGCCGGGCAGACCTGCGCCGTGACGGATATCCCCGCGGACGAGGACGCGGCCGCCCGCCTGATGGACGCGGCGCTTGCCCTGGCGGCGGAGGGCGGGGTGCGGATGGTCTGGCACTGCGAGGGCGGCATGGCGCGGCTGATCCTGCGGGGGGAGACCGCCCGGGTCGCGGAGGCGCTGTCGGCGTTTGCGCGGGCCATACCGGAAAAGACCCCGTGATTTCATGTTGCGAACATCCGCCTTCCCGGCTATGATGAGGCCAGGGGAGGCGGTTTGCTTTGCTGAGGAAGGCCTGTGACCGGGTGTCAGCCCGGCTGGAGAGGGTATCCATGGACGCGCTGTGGCCGGGGTTCCGGCGGTATCCCTTCGCCCTGTACGATGCGCGGAATGCCTGCGTGGCGGGGGAGGTTCTGCCCCTGCCGGAGGGCTTCTGCGGGAACACGGCCATCCCCTGGGGGGACGGGTACATGGCCATCTGGAACATCGGGCAGGATCCCGTGGACGACGCGGACGAGCTGGCGGGTCATCTGGCCCACGAGATGTTCCACGCCCATCAGCTGACCCTGGGGGAGACGCGCTTTCCGGACGATCTGCGCCTGCTGTGCTGTCCGCCTGCGGCGGAGGCGCTGGCGCTGCGGCAGCGGGAGCACAGGCTGCTGGCCCGGGCGGCGGAGACTCCCGCGCCGGAGGAGGCGGCAGGGCTGCTGGCGGAGGTCTTCGCCCTGCGCGCGCTGCGGGAGGCATGCAGTCCGGAGGACGCGCGGCAGGGGTTCCTGGCGGAAACCATCGAGGGCACGGCGGAATGGGTGGGGATATCGGCGCTGGCGCAGCTTTCGCCGGAGAAGGCGGGGCAGCGGCTTGCGCGGGCGGCATCCCGGCTGACGGCCGCTGGGGTGCATCAGCTGGACACCCGCCGCATGAGCTACGACAGCGGCGTATGCCTGCTGGTGCTGGCGCGTCAGGCGGGGCTGCCCCTGCCGGCGGGGCGGGAAGCGAGCGTCTCCGCGCAGCTGGCGGCGCAGGTGCCGGCCGTTTCGCCTGCGCCCATCGCGCCGGAGGAAGTCGCGCGCTGGACGGCGATGCTTGCGCGGCGGCGGGAACAGCGGCAGGCCGTGCTGGACGCCTTCCGCGCCGGGCGCCTGAGGCGGCTGGACGGCCCCTTCCGCCTGCGGGGCTACGATCCCATGAACATGTGGCGGCAGGATGACAGCCTGTACGCCACGGGCTTTCTCCTGCTGGAGGACGCCGCGGGGCAGCGGCTGCCCCTGACGGGTGAGACGCTGCTGACCATGGAGCCCGGCAGCGACGACCGCGTCCTGCGGGCGGAACAGGGCGCTTGACGGAGAGGCTGGGGGCGCGGCTTCCGGGGAAGGTCGCTGTCGGCAATGCTTCGGGGATGAGCCGCGGCGCGGCCGGGCGGGAGGACGAGGATTTCCCGGGGCAGGTGGATCGCCGTCAGGGTACTGGCGGCATCGCGCGGGATGACAGTGCCTTGCGGGCGGGGCAGGTGGCCGGAGCGGGAACGGAGGAGCCGTGGCTTTCCGAATGGCGTGATGACAAAGCGGCCATAAGGGCGACAAATGGCCTATTGGAAGCGATGTGTCCGATTCTGGCCGGCATCATGGGAGGCCGGTCGGCGCGGGAGGCCGGCATGACCCCGGATGCTGCCGGGGGACAGTCGGCCCCTGCCCGGGCTTTCGGGCGGGAAGGACGCTGCGGGCCATCGGCCGGCGATGCGCCTGCGCCGGGCGTGGGGCTTTTCTTTCGCACGGAAAAAGCCCCGGGGATGCAGCATCCTCCGGGGCTTGTGCGTTCGCGGGATTACCGGGCCGCCCGGGGGACAGTCGGCCCTGCCCGTGCTTTCGGGCGGGAAGGGCTCTGCGGGCCATCGGCTGGCGATGCGCCTGCGCCGGGCGTGGGGGCTTTCCTTCCGCACGGAAAAAGCCCCGGGGATGCAGCATCCTCCGGGGCTTGTGCGTTCGCGGGGTTACCGGGCCGCCAGGGCTTCCAGGTGCAGACGGGCGGCTTCGGCGTTGTCGGGATTGGTGTTCTCCAGGGTCATGGGGATGCCCCGCTCCTTCGCCAGGGCCAGCAGGGGCGCGTAGTTCATTTCGCCCAGGCCGCAGGCGATGGACAGCAGACCGTCAAACATGTTGGTGTTGGCGACCTCGGCCATGGCCTTTTCGCAGGCGGGCGTGTTTTCGGTGATGAAGTCCTTCATGTGGAGCAGGTCGGTGCTGCTGCCCAGACGGGCGATGGCATCGGCGATGACGGCGTCGGCCTGGGGACGGTTGCTGCGGTCAAGCAGGTTCACCGCGTCCAGAATCACCCGCAGCATGGGCGAATCCACCGCCTCCAGCACCCGCTGGCACCGCTCGGGCGTGTTGACAATGTGACGGCATACCGGCTCGATGGCGAAGGGCTGCCCAACCTCCTCGGCATAGCGCACCACCGGGGTC
Source organism: Aristaeellaceae bacterium (assembly GCA_051886675.1). Classification (GTDB taxonomy): domain Bacteria; phylum Bacillota; class Clostridia; order Christensenellales; family Aristaeellaceae; genus UBA11524. The sequence continues at coordinate 1,473 of JBJEYH010000175.1, read as the reverse complement.
ACCCGGTCGATGAACAGCTGCAGCGATTCCTCCGTCCAGCACTCGGGACAGGTCCTGTAGCCGGTGTTGGGCGCGCCGGTCTCCGTGCCGACAAGGCTCGCGCCGATCATCCTGGCAAAGCGCAGATGCGCCTTGTAGATCTCCACCGTGCGGGCGTGAGCCTCCAGATCGGGACTGGCCAGGTTCAGGTAGCAGCCCAGCAGCACGCACCGCATGCCGTAGCGCTCCAGAATGCCGCTGACCTCCCGGGCAAGCTCCGGGGTCAGACGCTCGGGGGCCTCACTCATCTTGAAGCCCGGGATGACCTTGCTCATGGCGATATGGACGCAGGTAAAGCCCTGCGCCTTTGCGTTGCGCACCCTGTCCTCGAGGGCGACGCCGGCGGCGTCGTGCAGGCGCAGACCAATATTCATCGGCATGACCTCCTTGTGTATCTTCAGCGGATACCAACAGTATACCGTATTTTCGCGATTTTGAGTAGAGGGAATTTTGCGCCGGCGCGTTTTCCCGCGTTGCAGAAAAGGCTGTACGGACAAATGCGCCGAATGAGGCCTGCCAAAAACAGCCAAGATGCGGCTGAGCATCCCTGCTGCATGGCCGGAGGAGCATGCGTAACCTCCGTCGGCCTCCGCAGGAGGTCGCCGCCTCCTGCCCCCGAAAGGGAACGCGCACCCCCGGGCGAAGCGGGGCGACCGCAGGGGAGCCCCGCCCGAGCTCGCGCCCCAAAAAGAAGCTTCCCCAGCGGGGAAGGTGTCACGGCGTCAGCCGTGACGGATAGGGAGAGCCCCGCAGGCTCCGCGTCGCGCCTCGCCCTTTGCGAGGCGTGACCCCCGCAAGCCCGGCTCGCCCTCCGCGAGCCGGGCCTCCGCCCAATGACAATCCCCCCGAATGGGAGTCCAGAGGGCCATGCGGCCCTCTGGCGAGGGTCTGGGGCGAGCAGCCCCAGCGTCCCCCATCACGCCCGCTCCCGTCCCCTGGTCAGCAGCGACTCCGCCTTGCCGACCTCCTCCAGCGCCGCGTCGCGGAAGGTGCCAAGCTGCAGCGCCTGGGATTCCGCGGGCAGGGCGAGGAAGTCCCGCAGAAGACACAGGATGCTTTCCAGCTGGGCGGAAACCTCGTCGAAGTCCTTCTCCCAGGCCATGCGGCGAAGATCGTGGCGCACCTGTGCCCGGTCCAGCTCCCGCTGGAGATCCGCCGCTTCCTCCGCCCGGGCCGCCCGGCGCAGCAGCTCCTTCAGCCCCTCCAGCATGTGCGATACGCAGGGCTCCGCCATCAGGCGCGCGGCGGCGGTGTCGTCCGGATCGCAGAAGGCCGCGTCGGCCCGGTCCAGCAGCGTCTCCCCCGGGCAGGGCAGACCTTCCCGCTGCAGCTCCTCCCGCACCTGCTCGATCAGCTCCGGCCGCCGCCGGAGCAGCGTGCGGTACTTGTTCTGGTAGCGCAGCATCAGGCTGTGATCGCCCCCGGCCATCTTCA
>JBJEYH010000174.1:0-4773 GCA_051886675.1 Aristaeellaceae bacterium | reverse complement strand
AACTGCATGACGCTCAGCCCCGTCTGGAACATGCGGATGGTCATGGTGCCCACCACGATGCCCACCGCCTCGCTGGACCAGCGGGCGATGAACTTGCCCAGGAACATGGGGAAGCAGTTGGTCATCACGGTGGAGTTGCTGGAGAAGCCCAGCTCCGCGTCCATGGAGCCCTTGAAGGCCGCGTCGAACACGCCGGAGAGCGACACCAGGCCGCCCGCCATGGCATAGCAGCCCACCGCGTGGGTGTAGATGTTCACGCCGCAGTTGTGGGCGATCTTCTGGGAGCCGCCGATGGCCCGGTTGTAAAAGCCGAAGCGGGTATAGCGGTCCAGCACCATGGCGATCAGCGTCGCGGCGAACACCACGCCGATGGTCAGGTACATGTTGGACAGATTCTCCAGCCCCGCCACGCCGTACACATGCAGGCCCTGGGAGCCGGAGGACACGAACGCCACGCACTCGTACACAAAGGCCACGCCCACGCCCAGCACCATGGCCGGGATCTTCGTGGTGACGAACAGCACGCCCACCAGTGCGCCGAACAGCAGCCCCGCCGCCAGCGAGCAGAGGATCACGCCCCAGGTGCCAAGCCCCAGGCGAATGGCGATGTTGCCGCCCACGATGGCCACCATCATGCGCTGCGCGCCCAGGGACAGGTCAAAGCGGCCGTTGCCCAGGTTGTAGCTCAGGGCCATGGCGGTGCAGGCCGATATGCCCACGTTGCGGACGTAGTTCTGCACGTCCAGCATGCTGGCGATCACCCCGCGCTGCATGGTCAGCAGGCACAAAACGTTCATCACCAGCCAGGTCACCACGGGGAAGGCCAGGGTAATGAGCGCGTTTTTCCATTTCCGGCTGATAGTGGGCTTCATGTGCTTCCTCTCCTCACGCGCGTGTCATGGGGCAGGCCCGGGCCTGGCAGAGCGCGCAGGCCCGGGCAGGAAAAGTGCTTACAGGCCGCGGGCCTCCAGGATGTAGGCCGCGTCCATATCCAGCATCATCTGCTGGAGGGACTCCAGGTTGGCGTCGGGGTTGAACAGGGCGAGCATCTGCTTGAGCTCGTCAATGCTGACCTCCCAGGTATCGTCGGAGGCGTTGATCTGCTCGAGGCGGGCGTAGTCCTCCGCGTTGGGGCAAACCCACTTGGGAGAATTGTAGTAGTAGCCCAGATCATCCTGACGGAACTGCTCGCCATAGCCGGTCACGCCGTTGTACACCAGGGCGAAGAGCGCCGCGGCGGTGGACACGCTGGGCATGAGGATGGCGGAATCCAGGCTGGGGTTGCCGGTGGAGTCGATGGTGTTGAAGCCGGACTTGGTGGTATCGTTGATGGCGGTGATGGCGGAGACGCGGATGTTGGTGCCGGTGGCCTTCTCCACCTCGTCGATGGCCACGGAGAACTTGGCGTAGGCCGCGTTGCAGGCCAGGACGGTGTCATACTTGCCGGTCTGCAGGATGGTGGACATGCCGGGCACATAGGTGTCGCCGGTGGGATAGCCGGGATAGATGGTGATCAGCACGCCCTTGTCGTTGGCGCAGTCGATCTGGCTGCGGGTGGTGGCCAGGGTTTCCACGTCCTCCTCGTAGGTCAGGCCGTAGATGTTCTGCAGCATCTCCAGGATGGCGATGGTGGAATACTTGTGCTCGTTGTTGCCCATGCCGGCGCCGGCGGAGACGATCACCACATTGTGCGTCTCGCCATCGGCGAACAGGTCAGCCACCATGCCGCCGAACTGCTGCGCGCAGTACTGGGCGTCGGCGGCGGCCATGCCCATGTTGAAGGGAATGTCGCCGTTCTCCACCGCGTTGGTGGTGTTGGAGGCGATGTACATGCCCAGCTCCTGGGCCTTGGAGATGGCCTGCTCCACGGCGCTGTTCTGATAGTTCATGATGCCGTCGCAGCCGGCCGCGTAGGCATTGTCCATGAAGTTCATCAGCTTGTCCACGTTGTCAATGGCCTCGGAGAACATGAAGGTCACGTTCAGCTGGGGGCCGACGTAGTTCTGCAGATAGTCCTGCACCTGCAGGGCCGCGGCATCGATCTGGTAGAAGGCGACGGCGATCTTCATCGCCGGGGGCTCGGCATCCGCCACGGCGGCGGTGCTACCCAGCAGCAGCAGGCAGGACAGAACGATGCAAAGCAGCTTTTTCATGATGTGATCCCCTCCGTTTGTCTTTGATAGGAAAAAGTGCCTTTTATCCTTCCCGGGCGGGAAGCAGCTTGGCCCGCTTCGTGCCCAGAAGGAGGAAAGCCAGGAAGATGATGCCCCGGATGCCCTGCACCCAGCTGGAATCGACGCCCACCATCAGCAGGCCGTTGTTCAGGGCCACCACGATCAGCGCGCCCAGGATCGGCGCGTATACCCGGGACTTGCTGCCCCCGTAGATGGGCATGCCGCCCAGCACGATGGCCAGCATCACGTCCGTGTTGATGGAGCTGCCCATGGTCGCCGCCACCGAGCCGTTGCGGAAGATCATCAGAAGCGCCGCCAGCCCCGAGCCGATGCCCGCCATCACGAAGGCCACCATCAGCGCCCGGGAGCGCTGCAGGCCGGTCAGCTCGGCGCAGGTTTCATTGGAGCCCACCATGCGGATATACCGGCCCACGGGCGTGAAGTGGAACAGCACGATGCACAGCACGCTGAAGCCGATGAAGATGATGTAGGGCACGCCCGCGTCATTGGCGGCCTTGGTCATCCTGTAGGGGAGGCTGAGGGTATTGCCGCCCAGCATTTCCGAGGCGATGGCCGTCAGCAGGGTCATCATGACGATGGTCACGTGAATGACGAAAATGTGGAACTTCGTGGACAGAAGCACGCAGATCACCATGATCAGCACGCCCGTCCCCACCGCCACCAGGAACATCAGCGCCACGGATTCCGTGGCCTTGTACACAATGCCCGCCAGCGCGGCCACCATCACCGTGGCGCTGCCCATGGCGATGTTCACATTGCCCGTGGCGAAGATGAAGCTCGCCCCCGTGGAGACCACCGCCGTCACCAGCGTCTGGCCGAGAATCACGTTCAGGTTCCGGGAGGAGATGAAGTTGCCCCCCGTCGCCAGGGCGAAGACCACCGTCAGCACCCCCAGCAGCAGGAAGGGGATGACGGCATGCAGAAAGCGGTTTTCCTTCACGCGGTTGAACCAGGTACGCATTCGCTCCGCCCTCCTTAAAACATGTGGTTGACCAGCTCACCCTCGGTGGGGTGATCCTGGCGCAGCCTTTCGCAGGCGATCTCGCCGTCCCGCAGGATCAGGATGCGGTCGCTCATGCCGATGAGCTCCGGCAATTCCTCGCTGATGAGGATGATGGATTTGCCGGCCTTCTTCATTTCATAAATCAGCTGGTACATGGAGGCCTTCACGCCGATATCGATGCCGCGGGTGGGGCAGTCCAGGATGAGAATCTCGCTGTCCGCCGCCAGCCACTTGCCCATGGCGACCTTCTGCTTGTTGCCGCCGGAAAGGGTATCCACCGCGTGGTAGGGGCTGGCGCACTTGATGCTCAGCTGCCGCACCTGCTCGTCCACGTACCGCCTTTCCTTCCGGAAGGATACGAAGGCCTTCAGCCGCCGGTTGACCCGGTAGCCGGTGGAGGCGATGTTGTCATGGATGCTGGCCGCCAGGCTCAGGGATTCGGAGTCCCTGTCCTTGGACACGTAGCCCATGCGGCAGGCGATGGCCTTCTTGGGCCCGGTGACCACGGTATGCTCCGGCCCCACGGTCACCTGCCCGTCGAGGATCTCCACCGCGCCGAAGAGCGCCTTGCCCAGCGTATGCATTCCGCAGTGGGACAGCCCGCCGATCCCCAGGATCTCTCCCCTGTGCAGCTCCAGCGAGAAGCACAGAAGATCCTTCATCGTGGTGATGCAGTCCGCCCGCAGCACCACCTCGCTGCCATAGCCGTCCATGTCGCTGCGGTAGTAGTTGCCTTCCACCTTGCGGCCCACCATCAGCTGCTTGATGACGTCCGCGTCGTATTCGTCCTTCGTCAGCGTTCCGGCGATCACGCCGTCCCGCAAAACCGTCAGGCTGTCGCACTGGGTCATCATCTCGTCCAGCTCGTGGGAGATGAACAGCACCGCGCCGCCCTCGTCCGCCACCTGGCGCATGTAGCGGTACAGCAGCGTCCGCCCCGACTGCGACAGGGCCGTGGTGGTCTCGTCCACCACCAGCACCCTGGGCTTCCAGTACAGCGCCTTGGCGATCTCCACCAGCTTGCGGGTGGCCAGATCCAGCGACCCCGTGCGGACCGTGGCGTCCACGGGGATTTCCAGCCTGTCCAGCAGGGCCTGGGCCTCCCGGTTCATCTTGCCGTGGCTGATGAAGATCCCCGAGGTGAACATGCTCTCATGCCCCAGGAAGATGTTTTCCGCCACGGTGATGCTGCCGATGGTGCCCGTCTCCTGCACGATCATGGCGATGCCCGCCTCCTGCGCGCGGATGGCGCTGTCAGGCTTCCAGGGCTTGCCGTCGTAGACCATGCTGCCGCTGGTGGCCGGCTGCATCCCCGCGATGATGGAGGACACCGTGGATTTGCCCGAGCCGTTCTCGCCGATCAGCCCGACCACTTCCCCCGCATACACCGTAAAGCTCACATGGTTCAGGGCCACCGTCACGCCGAAGTTCTTGCACATATCCCTGACTTCAATCAAAGGCTTCCCGCGCATGGGTGCTTTTCCCATCCCTTCCGTATCCGTTTCGCCGCCTCCGGCTATGCTGATAATTCATTATACAGGATGATCCGGCGATTTTTCTACCAAATATCGCAAT
>JBJEYH010000173.1:0-4789 GCA_051886675.1 Aristaeellaceae bacterium | reverse complement strand
ACATCATGAAGTCCGAGCAGTCGATGCGCTTGTCGATGATCTCCAGCGTGTAGGCAAACAGCTCCCGATCCTCCGCCGTCTCCCGGCCCAGATACCTGCGGGCCAGCATGTTGGCCATGGGGAAGTGAATCCCCTCGCCCCGGGGACAGCTGCGCACCTCCGCGATCCTGCGGAAGATCACCTGCAGGTTCTCCTCCACCGACAGGGTGGTATCGGCATACTGGGGCTGCAGCAGCGCCGTGCGCTCGAAGCGCCGGGAAAGCGTCACCCCCGCCGCCTCCACCGACAGGGTCGCGTAGGGCTGATCCCCGGGCAGCACGGCTTCCATCGCGCCCTCCGCCAGCAGGTCGGGGGCGGTGACTGCCTCGCTCTCGTCCTTGCGGGGCCGCAGGAAGGACAGCTGCGTCCGCGCCGATACCGGGCGGGGGAAGATCAGCGCGCTGTCCGTCAGGCGGGTGTCCAGCAGGAACCGCTCCGCGTCGTGGATCGCCCGGGCGTTTTCGCCGTCGGGAAGATCCACGGTCACCTCGTCCAGGTGATCCTTCAGCTGCAGGGCCACGGTGCTGCGGGTGTCCCGCACGCCCAGGTTGCAGCAGGCAAGATAGATCAGGTTCCGGCCCTCCCGCAGGGGCAGCGTCACGTCCAGGCGCGTGATGGGCTTGTACACGGGCTTGTCGATCTGGCAGAGCTTCTCGCCGTTGACGTACAGATCCACCGCCGCGTAGGACCACAGCGCCGCCGGCACCTCCATCGCCCGGGGCGCGACGACGCACATGGCCACGTCGAAGGTCACCCGGCGCATCAGGGAATAAAACGCCGAGCAGTCCACAAACCCGCTGCCGATATCGTCCTGATACCGCCAGGGCAGTCCCAGGCGGCTCGTCCCGCCCAGAACGGGCGCGCAGGCGGCGTCCACCGGCGCGTGCGTGGCAATCACGGCCCTCAGGCGGGTTTCGTAGCGGATTTGCTGCTTGTCGCGCAGCTCGCTGGTATAGGGCTCCACCTTCGGCCCGCTGACCATACAGCAGGTCAGGAAGCCCTCGCGGTCAACCTTCCACAGTCCTTGCATGATGGTACCTTCCTTTCATATGGAAGATCGGCAGTCTGCGGGATAACCACAGGCTGCCGATCATGTATTCTGCTATTCCTGCAGCTTAGCCCTTCACCGCGCCCGCGGTCATGCCGTTCATGAAGAAACGGCTGAAGCAGCAGTACACGATCAGGATGGGCACGATGGAGATGGTCGCGCCGGCGAACATGATGTTCCAGGCGGCGGTACCGTCGCCGGCGTTCTTGAGCATGTTCACGCCGACGGTCAGGGGACGGAGCGAGTCGTTGGTCATGGTGAAGACCAGGGGCATGATGTACTCGTTCCAGCCCTGGCGGAAGGACAGCAGCGCCACCGTGGCCAGCACGGGCTTGAGCAGGGGCAGGATGATCCGCCAGTAGGTCTGGAAGAAGGTGCAGCCGTCGATGGTGGCCGCCTCATCCAGCTCCCTGGGGAGGCTGTCGGTGAAGCCGCGGCACAGGAAGATGTAGGTCGCCTGGCCGCCGCCCACGGAGATCAGGATGACGGAAATCAGGCTCTTGTTCATCTTGAGGCTGACGGCCAGCTCATACAGCGGGCGCAGGGACACCGAGCCCACGTTGATGAACATGAACGCCACGAACAGGCTGTAGAGGATGCTCTTGAACTTGCTCTTGCGGCGGGAGAAGACGTAGCCTGCCATGGTGGCGTTGAGCAGGGAGAGCACCATCACGCCCAGGGAGATGTACAGGCTGTTCATGGTGTAGCGGGCGAAGTTGGCCTGCTTCCAGGCGTCGATGTAATTCTGGATGATCCACACCGAGGGGAAGATGTTCGAGCCGCCGACCAGCAGCTCCTTGTTCTCCTTGAAGGAGCCGAACACCACGTACAGCACGGGGAAGATGGTGATCACGGCCATGAACAGCAGGAAAACCCAGATCAGTGCGCGGGCGACCTTGGTACCGGTGGAGCGGACCTCATGCGTTCTTTCCATCACTGTTCACCTCCTCACATCACATCGTCCAGCTTGCGGGACGCGATATTGTAGATAACCGTCACAATGCCCACGATGACCGCGGCGACCACGGACAGCAGCGCGCCATAGCCGATCTGCGGCTGAGATCCTGCGCTGGTGGCGAAGATCAGGTTGTAGATGTACAGGAACATGACCATGGAGCGGTTGCCGGGGCCGCCCTGGGTGAGGACCATGATGGCCTCGTAGTCCTTGAAGGCGCCAGTGATGGCCAGCATCAGGATGACCTTCAGCACGGGGCTGAGCATGGGCAGCGTGATGGAGAAGAAGGTGCGCACGCCGCTGGCGCCGTCGATCTTGGCGGACTCGTACACGTCCTCGGAGATGCCGTTGATGCCGTTGATGAAGTACAGCATGTAGTTGCCGAAGCCGCCCCACACTGCCAGGATCGTCACGGCGACCATGACCATGGCGGGATCGCCCAGCCAGTTGACGCGGGGGCCGGACTGGAGGCCGATCTGCCGGAGGATGCCGTTGAGCACGCCGTTCTTGGTGGCGAAGATGAAGGTGAAGATCATGCCGCTGATGGAGGTGGCGATGACCGTGGGCATGAAGTACACCGCCCGGAACACCGACGCGCCGCGCAGCTTCTGGTTGAGGAGCACAGCCATCAGCAGGGCCAGGGGGATGATGAACACCAGCTTGTACAGCGCATACTCGAAGGTGGTGACCACGCTCTTCCAGAAGGTGGTATCATGGAGCATGCGGGTGATGTTGGCCATGCCCGTGTAGGTGGAGGTGAAGCCGTTATAGTTGCACAGCACATAACGGAAGATCCACACGAAGGGATAGATCGAGCAGATCAGCAGGAAGAAGATGGCGGGAAGGAGCATCAGGTTGGAGGAGATGTTGCCATTGCGCCAGGACATCCGAACCCGCTCCCGGAATGAGCCCTTGGCGCGAACCGTAGTGAGATTGCTCATGATAGACCTCCCTGTTTCAGCGGTATGGACCCGGCGGGGCGGTCATGCCCGCCGCCCCCGGGATAAAGCGCACGCCCAGATTGCTCCAGGCGTGCAGAGGAGGAAGGAACTTACTCGCTCAGGTAGGTGGCGGTGCCGGCAGAGGGATGCAGGGGATCGTAGTCGGCAATCACCAGGCGCTGGACGGTGCCGGAAGCGATATCCGCCTCATAGGCATCGTTGTAGCGGGTGTTCAGGTCGTTGATGGCCTCGTCGATGTCCACAAAGCCCATGATGGCGTTCCACAGCACGGTGCGGTAGTTGTCGCCGGTCAGGTTGATGGTGGGCACGGTGGGATACACGGACTCATACTCCAGCAGGGAGAAGTCCGCCAGACGGCCGATCATGCTCTTGTCGATGACGCTGTCCATGTAGGAGGAGATGGGCAGGCAGAAGCCGTTCTCCAGGTAGCCCTTGTCCACTTCCTCGGACTGGAAGAACTCGATGACCTTCCAGGCCGCGTCGGGGTTCTGGGAGGAGCTCATGATGGCATAGCCCTTGGAGGGAGTGGTCTGCAGAGCGCCCTTGATTTCGCCGTCCAGGGTGGGCACGGGCGCCACGCCCCACTCAAAGTCGGTGATGGGCAGCTGGCTGGTGAACACGCCGGCTTCCTGGGAGGCGTTGCCCCACAGAGCGAACTCGCCGTTGGCGAACAGCGCGCGCATGTTGTCCACGCCCTGCTGATCGGGATAGGCCCACTTGACCAGCTCGCGGCCCATCTCCAGGATCGGCTTGTAGCCGGAGAAGTCGAACCTGCCGTTGACGTAGTCATAGTAGTAGATGCCGGACACCTGGGCGATCATTTCCAGCTGGCGCTCGAAGGGAGAGGAGCTGGTGAAGCCGATGCCATAGTATTCGTAGTCGTTATCCTCGGTGATCTTCTGGGCCATGGCGATGTACTCGTCCAGGGAAGCGGGGATCTCGGAGAAGCCGGACTTCTCCAGCAGGGCCTTGTTGTACTCGATGCGCACGCCGGACCGCATGCCGGTGTACACCCAGTACAGGTTGCCGTTCATGTAGTTGAGGCCTTCGTAGGCATGCTCATAGGGCTCGTTGACCTTCTGATACTCCTCGTTGGCATCGATGTAGCTGTTCAGGGGCACCAGCATGCCGTTGTCCACGAAGTTCTTCAGGGTGACGGACTGGCCGATGATGTCGGGGGCGGTGCCGCCGGAATAGGCCAGGACGATCATGTTCTCATAATCGTCGGTGATGATCTGCATGGTCAGGTGGATGTTGTCGGTGTTCTCGGCGTTGAACTTGTCCACCATGGCGATCATGTATTCCATGTCATGGCGGTCGTTCACCCAGTAGGTGATTTCGATGGGATCCTCGGCCAGCGCGGCGGGGGCGATGCACAGCACCGTCGCCATCATGGCCAGAGACAGGACCAGGGCCAGGAACTTCTTCATGGATACGTCCTCCTTCAGTTTTTCAGCCCGGAACGCAGGCCGCCATGGCATGCGCTCCGTATCTGGCTCTTATTTTACCATCGCGGACATGTTTAGAAAACAACCGCTTTTATGGTATATGTAACAGTTTCTGTGATATTTTTTGGACAAGCAGGTGAAATCCGCCAAAAGTGTCATTCCGCGTCCCGCCGGCGCACGTCCTCCAGGGTCACTGGCGGACGCGAATTCATGCTCCTGGGCGTAACGGACAGCCCCTCCAGCGTCAGGCCGTCCACATGCCGGGCGTATACCCCGCAGGCCGGCACGTCGCCGTAGGCGTTGCTCTCCGGGTAGTCGAAGAGCAGCTCGTCCACCT
>JBJEYH010000172.1:0-4812 GCA_051886675.1 Aristaeellaceae bacterium | reverse complement strand
GCCCATGGGATTGCCTCCTGTTCTCGCCGTCCTCGCGACGGTCCTTTTCAGTATAACACAAAACATGCTGCGGGAAAAGATGAAGTTCCGGTGGATTCCGCGCCGGATTGCGTAGGCTGCGCCCCAAGCGGGCGTCACGGGCTTGCGCTGGCAGGAAGGAAATGGTACAATAGGGCATCGCGGATGAAGGATCCGCGGGGAAGGAGCGTTGAACGCCATGAGGAAATCATGCTGGCTGGCCGGGGTTCTGACGATTGCGCTGGCGATCATGTGGTGCGTGCCGGGCTTCGCGGGGACGCAGAAGAAGGAAAAGAAAACCACTGGCAGCGACTATACGTATCGCGTGCTGGCGGACGGGACGCTGGAAATCACGGGCTACAGCGGCAGCGCAGCCGACCTGCAGGTTCCCGCACAGCTGGACGGCATGGCCGTGTCGAGCATCGGGGGAAACGCCTTTTCGTGCTCCGAGACGCTGGAGCGCATCACGCTGCCCGACGGCGTGACGAGCATTGGCACATCGGCCTTTGAGTACTGCAGCGTGCTGGAGAGCGTCACCCTGCCGGACACCGTGACGTACATCGGGCAATACGCCTTTGCGTCCTGCGACAGCCTGACAAGCATCACCCTGCCGGACAGCGTGACGAGCATTGACGACTGCGCGTTTCTTTTCACAGGGCTGAACAGCATCGAACTGTCGGGGGGCCTGAGAAGCATTGGGGCCAGTGCCTTTTCCAATTGCTACGGGCTCAGCAGCGTCACGCTGCCGGAGGGCCTGACAGATATCGGGGATTACGCATTCGATTTTTGCATGTTGCTTATGAGCGTCACGCTGCCGGAGAGCGTGACGAGCATCGGAACAGACGCGTTCAACGAATGCGGGTATCTGACCCTGACCGTCCCTGTCGGCTCCTACGCCGAGCAGTACGCCAGGGACAACGGCCTTTCCTTCACCCATCCCTGAGACGGCGAAGGCCGCAGCGCAGCCCCGGAAGCGCAATGCCTCCGGGGCCGTATGCGCGTCCGGGGGATCCGGCCTCCGCGCGTCCGCCACATGCTTGCGCCGCCGGAGGGAACATGATACAATGAAGCCATTCACGGGCGAAAGGAGCACGGAAAGCATGAGAAAAGCATGGTGGCTGATATGGCTGACGGGGGTGCTGCTGACGCTGTGGTGCGCATCCGGCTGCGCGGAGGAGCAGGCGACCGTCATGGCGGGCGATTATGCGTACCGCGTGCTGGAGGACGGGACGGCGGAGATTGTGGAATACTACGGCGATGACGAGCATGTGACGATCCCGTCCGGGCTGGACGGCAGAACCGTGACGGGCATCGGCGACTGGGCGTTCCGTCTGTGCCTTTCCCTCGAAAGCGTCACCCTGCCCGACAGCGTGACGCATCTGGGCATCAACCCCTTCACGGATTGCCAGTCGCTCCGGGAGATCAATGTATCGCCGGAGCATCCCGCCCTGGAGGTGGTGGACGGGGTGCTGTTCAGCAAGGCGGACAGGCGGCTGGTCTGCTATCCATTGGGGCTGGAAAACATGGACTACACGGTACCCGAGGGTGTGGAAAGCATCGGGGGCTATGCCTTTTTCCGGTGCATGGGGCTTGGGGAAATCACCCTGCCCGACAGCCTGAAGAGCATCGGAACCTACGCGTTTTTCCGCTGCAACGGGCTGAAGAGCATCGATCTGCCCGAGGGCCTGACGAGCCTGGGGGACTACGCGTTCCACTGGTGTGCGTCGCTGGAGAGCATCACCCTGCCCGACAGCCTGACGCAGATGGGCGAAAATCCCTTTGTCAGCTGCTCGAGCCTGCGGGAGATCAAGGTGTCGGCGGACAATCCCGCCCTGGCGGTGATGGACGGCGTGCTGTTCAGCAAGGAGGACAAGCGGCTGATCTGCTACCTCCTCACGCTGCCCGGCGAAAGTTATGAGGTGCCCCAGGGGATTCGGATCATCGGAGGCAGCGCGTTCGCGGGGTGTGATACGCTGGTGAGCATCACCCTGCCCGACAGCCTGCGGAGCATCGGCGATGCAGCGTTCAGCGGCTGCGATTCGCTTGCGGGGATCAGGGTGCCCGAGGGCGTGACAAGCATCGGAGAGGGCGCTTTCCAAAGCTGCGGGTCGTTTGCGGGTATCGAGCTGCCCGACACCCTGACGAGCATCGGGGAAGGCGCATTCGCGGACTGCGAGGCTCTGGTGAGCATCACCCTGCCCGACAGCGTGACGAGCCTTGGCGCATACGTCTTTGCATCCTGCATGAGGCTGAAACATGTCGTGCTGCCCAGCGGCCTGACGGACATTGGCAGCCAGATGTTCGACAGATGCTGGGCGCTGGAGAGCATCATCCTGCCCGATGGGGTGGAGCATATCGGCGACTGTGCGTTCGGGGATTGCTGGGCGCTGGAGAGCGTCAACCTGCCCGCCGGCTTGACGAGCATTGGCGAGGATGCGTTTGCCGGATGCGACAGTCTGACCCTGACCGTCCCCCGCGACTCCTACGCCTGCCAGTACGCCCGGGACAACGGCATCCCCTACATGTACCCCGATTCCCTGGACTGGCTCAATGACTGACGCAGCAAGGCCCCGGAAGCGCAATGCCTCCGGGGCCTTTTCATGCATGGGGCTCAGTTGCGCAGCGAGTGCAGCGGCGCGGGGATCCGTCCGCCGCGGGCGATGAAGTCGTCGTTGCGCCAGGGGTTCACGGGCATCACGGGCGCAAAGCCCAGCAGGCCGCCGAATTCCACCGTGTCGCCGGCCTTCTTGCCCACCGCGGGGATCACGCGCACGGCGGTGGTCTTGTTGTTGATCATGCCGATGGCCGCTTCGTCCGCGATGATGCCGGAAATGGCCGCGGCCGAGGTGTCGCCGGGAATGGCGATCATGTCCAGGCCCACGGAGCATACGCAGGTCATGGCTTCCAGCTTTTCCAGGGATAGCGCGCCGGCGGAGGCCGCCTCGATCATGCCGATGTCCTCGCTGACGGGGATGAAGGCGCCGCTCAGCCCGCCCACATGGTTGGAGGCCATCACGCCGCCCTTCTTCACCGCGTCGTTGAGCAGGGCCAGGGCGGCGGTGGTGCCGGGAGCGCCGGCCATGTCAAGGCCCATCTCGGTGAGGATATGGGCCACGGAGTCGCCCCGGGCAGGGGTGGGGGCCAGGGACAGGTCCACGATGCCGGAGGGCACGTTCAGCCGCTGGGCGGCCTCCCGGGCCACCAGCTGACCCACGCGGGTGATCTTGAAGGCGGTGCGCTTGATGGTCTCCGCCACCACGTCGAAGGGCTGGCCCTTGCACTTCTCGAGGGCCTTCTTCACCACGCCCGGGCCGGAGACGCCCACGTTCACCGCGCACTCAGGCTCGCCCACGCCGCAGAACGCGCCCGCCATGAAGGGGTTGTCCTCCACGGCGTTGCAGAACACCACCAGCTTTGCGCAGCCCAGGGAATCGTTCTCGGCGGTCATGGCGGCGGTCTTCCTGATGATCTGCCCCATCTCCCGCACGGCGTTCATGTTGATGCCCGCCCGGGTGCTGCCCACGTTCACCGAGGCGCAGAGCCGCTCGGTGGTGGCCATGACCTCCGGGATGGAGGCCAGCAGACGCTCGTCGGCCAGGGTGGCGCCCTTTTGCATCAGGGCGGAGTAGCCGCCCAGGAAGTTCACGCCCATCTCCCTGGCGGCGCGATCCAGGGCGCGGGCGATGGGCCGGGGATCCGCCTGGCAGATCAGGCTCACGGGGGTGACGGAAATGCGCTTGTTCACGATGGGAATGCCCAGCTCCCGCTCCAGGCTCTCGCCGGTGGAGACCAGGTTTTCCGCCATGCGGCAGATCTTGTCGTAGACCCTGCGGCCGCACCTTTCCGCGTCCGGGTCGGAGCAGTCCAGCAGGTTGATGCCCAGGGTGATGGTGCGGATGTCGAAGTTCTCCTCCTGGATCATGTGCATGGTCTGGAGAATCTCGCCGGTTTCAATCATGATGGATTTCCTTCCTTATCATAATGGCGGTGGGACGGGCGAAAATCAGATGCGGTGCATGGCGTCGAAGATGTCCATGCGCTGGATGTGGATGGTCATCTTCATGTTGTCGCGGATGGGCTGGAGCGCCTCGTCCACGGCGGCGAACTCCATGTTTGCCCCGTCCAGGTCCACCACCATCATCATGGTGAAGTAGCCGCCCAGAATGGTCTGGGTGATATCGAGAATGTTGATGTTCAGCTCGGCCAGCTTCGTGGAGACGCTGGCGATAATGCCCGTGGCGTCCAGGCCCGTGACGGAAATCAGTGCCTTGGTCATGGTGTCCATCCTCCCTGCGGCCCCGCGTCTGCGCGGAGCGTTCATCCTGTTGAAGGGGCTGAAACCTTCGCTTCAGCTTCCCTACACTATATCGGGAAATGCGGTCTTTGTCAAGCCGTGGGCATGGCTGCGCGGGGCTTCCGGAACTGTGCAAAAAGAATTGCTCATTGCGCAAAAATGCGCTTTATCGAGAATAACCCTTGTGCATGATTGACAAAACACAAAGCTTCCCGTACAATGATTGCATCAGTTATCGGTCCATATTGTCCTATATCGGCTTATGATCTGTGGCTTTTATATGCAATCCCGGCGATAACCCCATACCCAACGCGGACAATGCAGGTGAAAGCATCGGCAACGGTGCTTTGTGAAAGCGTCGTTTCTGCCAAGTCCGCGTGAAGTAAATCGGATCCCCAGAACAAATGGAGGCGATGCGGAGATGAAAAAGGCGGAACGGGTGGCGCTGTACGGTTCCGGCAAGGAGTACTGGCGCCGGCTGGGCATGGACATCAAGGGCA
>JBJEYH010000171.1:0-22073 GCA_051886675.1 Aristaeellaceae bacterium | reverse complement strand
AGGAAGCCCTTGGCGGCATTGAAGTTCTGGAAGGCCAGCACCGTGCCGAACATGGGCGCGTAGCAGAACAGCAGCAGCAGGATGACCGCCGGCAGGGCCAGCACATGCAGCCGCCAGTACTTCTTGAAATGGACAATGATCCGCTGGTACAGCGGACGCTTCCTGCTGCTCCCGGCAGGCAGATAATCCGAGGTTGTCAACGTCAACGCGCCTCCCTGACCGTGGAATGGACACAGCAAACACAGGTTCACGCCGTGGGAACATCTGCTGCGTCATGATGCGGTTTTCCTGTTTACAATTTTATGATACACACGATATGGCGAATATTCAACCAGAAAAAACAAAGGTTTATTCAGCGGGGTTCGTTAATTTGTACGGCAGGACGATCATGGCGTCCAGGCCGCCGTCGGGGAGGAGGCTGTAGCGGATTCCGTACTCCTCGCTGCACATCAGCTGGATGCGCTTGTTGACGTTGCGGATGCCAATGCCGAACTTTTCGCCGCCATCGCCATCGCGCAGCCAGGCGTTCAGCTGCTCGGCGTTGGCGCCGGAGCCGTTGTCGCACACGTGAATGCGGAACAGATCCTGATCGCTTTCGCAATAGACGCGGATTTTCAGGCGGTGATCCTGGTTTTCCGCGTGGAAGAGCGCGTTCTCCACCAGGGGCTGAATCATCAGCTTGGGCACCAGCACATGATCGTACTGGGCGGGGATATCGCAGATGAAGTCGAAGCGGTCGCGGTAGCGCATCTGCTGGATCTGGATATACTGCTGCAGGTAATCGACCTCCTCGCACAGCTCCACCTGCACGTCGGAAAAGCGGATGCTGTACTTGAGGATGCGGATCAGGGAAGCCACCATGGTGGCGATGTCCTCCTCGCCGTGCATCAGGGCGATGCAGGCGACGGAATCCAGGGTGTTGTAGACAAAGTGCGGATTGATCTGGGACTGCAGGGCCTTGAGCTCGGTGGCCTGCAGCTTGGCGTTCTGCGCCCGCTCCGTTTCGGAGATGCGGTGGATGTTGTCCACGATGTCGTTGTAGCTGTGATAGAGGTACTCGATTTCGTCGCTGCTTTTGATGACGGGGATGCGTTCGGGCATCGCGCGGGCCTTGCGGGCGTTCACCATGGCGTTGGACAGCTCGATGATGGGATGGGACAGCGTGCGGGAAAACATGATGGAGATCACCAGCGCCAGCCCCACCAGAATCAGCATGAAGATCGCGATCAGCCGGAGCACGTCCCGCATGAAATACCACGGCTCCAGCACCGGCTGGAGGATGACCACGTCCCACCGCTGGCTGATGTTGGTGGAACTGACGGTATAGTCCCTTCCGCCGATCCTGATGCCGGCGGTCTGATTCTTCTCCGGCAGGATGGCCATGAGGGCGGCGGCATCCCAGTCCTCCTCCTGCAGGAGGGAATCGCTGGTGCAGGCCAGCGGTTCGCCGTTGAACATCATCAGGCTGATGGCGGATTCGTTCATCTGATCGTTCATGAGCATGGCGGACAGGGAAATCTGCGGCATGGCGTAGAGCACCACGCCCACCGTATCGCTGTACAGGGGGCTGTTCAGATAGAAATTACGCTGGAGCCGGGCAAAAAAGACGCAGTTCGGCTCCTGCGGGGACAGAAAGGCATATATCTCGGCATTGTAGGCCTCGGCCTGACGGTACCAGTCCTCATCGCATACGCTGGCGGCGCTGTAGATGCGCTGCTTCTGGCTGGTGTCGAAGGAGAAGTATTTGCTCCAGTTTCTGGAACAGGGGAACTGGGTATCAATCAGCAGCGACGCGGTGGCATAGCGCAGCAGGGGCGTGGTGGCCGTGCCCGTATTCATGGTGAAGGCCTCGTGGATCATCCGGGACTGGGTGGCCAGGTTCAGGTTCTCGTCATTGACCAGCGCCTCGGCCAGAGGCTCGCTGCAGCACAGGTAATAGGCGTCCTGCTTCATGCTGCGGATCAGATCGCTGACGGTTTCGCCGGATTTCTCGGTCATGAACAGCTGGGCCGAAACATACTGCTCCCTGTACTGCTTGTTGAAGTAATTGAAGATCACCACGCTGACGACCAGAATCAGCAGAATCATGGAGCTCAGCAGATAGCGGAACGTGCGCTTCCTGATGCTGTTGCGCAAAAGAATCCCTCCTTGCCGCAGGGCGGTCGGGACAGAGGCAGGCGACGGAATCAGCCCTGGAGATCCGTCTCGGCGGGCAGCCGGCCCTCCTTGCCGCCGGCAAGCATGATGGCGCGGTATCTGGACGGCGTGACGCCCACGGCCTTGCTGAACAGGCGCGAAAAATAATCCGCCGCCACATACCCCGTGCGGACGCTGACCTCCTTGACGCTGACGTCTTCCTCCAGGAGCATGCGCTTGGCCTGCTCGATGCGCACCTCATGAATGTAGGACACAACGCTCTTGCCGGTCTGCTTCCTGAACAGCGCGCCGGTATAGATGGGCGAGAGATGCACGTAATCCGACACCTTGGCCACGGACAGGTCGGGATCCATGTAGTTGCGCTCGATGTATTCCGTCATCCGGTTGACGTGGGAGGACATGGACACGCTGTTGTCGCACAGCCGGACGCAGTGCACGCAGGCGTCGGCCAGGCACTGGATCAGCTCCTCCACATCGCGGATGGCCGCGTAATGCCCCATGACCTCCCGCCGCAGCTGCTGCAGATCGCTCCTGCGCGGGGATACGGGCTCCGCCTGCTCGAACAGCTCCGTGAGAATCATCACGCCGAAATGCCGCAGATCGTCGCGGTGAATCATGTTGCGGGCCAGGTAGCCGACGCTGTCGGCCAGGGTCTGTCCGTTGCCGCTCTCCACCGCCTCCCGGATGACCGCGCGGATATGCGCCGGATCGGTGCGCAGGCTGGTGTAGTAGCGGCGCATTTCCATTTCGGACATCAGCTTGCGGATCTTGCCGGCGATTTCCTCCAGCTTGGCGGGCATCAGGGGCTTGAGGATGTAATCGTCCACGCCGCACTGCAGGGCGTCGTACACAAAGGCAAAGTCATTGTATTCGCTCAGCAGCATCACGCAGACGTCCAGGATTTCCTGCTTGAGCTGCCGTGCCAGCTCCAGCCCTGACATCCGCGGCATTTTCACATCGGTGATCACCAGCTCGGGCTTTTCCTGCCGCGCCAGCTCCAGCGCCTCGGCGCCGTTGGAGGCTTCCAGCACCTGGGAGAAATCCAGCTCCTGCCATGGCAGCATCTGGATCAGACATTGACGGACGTAGACATCGTCATCCACAATCAGCGCTTTCATGCCATGACGCCTCCTTTGCCGCGGATGATGAAGAACACAACCAACATTAATATGGTTACATTCTTTTTCGGGGAAGCGTAAACCTTTTCACGCCGGCAAGAATCACAGCTTTTTCCGTAGCATCTTTAATATTCATGGCTTGCGCGGCGGCTGAAGCGGTTGAACCGGGAATGGAAAAAATATATAATATTTGTACCTGATCGTTCATCCATGACAGGGAGGGCAGCAGAATGAAGTCCATGCTTCATGAGGGCGCGCAGCTTTCGCCGGCATCCCGGACGCTGTGGGAAGTGCAGGCGAAAGCCATGAACGTGCCCGTGGAAGTGGCAAGCAATCTCCATACAGACATTCAGCGGCGGATGGCGGAAGGCCTTCGCCGGGGCGATAAGCGGCGGGAGGCCGTGCGGGACGGGGAGAGCCTGAAGCGCTGCCAGCGCGAGGCGCGGGAGCTCTTCCTATCCCTGATCGGCGGCCTGCCTCCCGCGCCGGAAGCCTGTTCCGCCCGCGTGACGCAGCGCTGCATCCACGGCGGCTTCATCCTGGAGAAGCTGCTTCTTCAGCCCCGGCGGGATTCGTGGGCCACGGCGAACCTGTACCTTCCCGCGCTGGGGGAGCCGCCTTACCCCGCGGTGCTTTTGACGGTGGGCCATGACGACCGGGGCAAGGCTGATCCGGCGTACCAGTATGTGGCGCAGCTGCTGGCGCATCAGGGGATCGCGGCGCTGGTCCTGGATCCCTTGGGGCAGGGCGAGCGGTTCGAGCATTACGAGGCGGAGCTGGCTTTCCAGCCGATCCAGGGCTGCTCCGGCGAGCACGACCTACTGGACTGGAAGGCCCGGCTGATGGGGCTGACCCTTGCCCGCTACTTCGTGCAGGACGGTCTCTGCGCGCTGGATTATCTGGCCTCCCGCCCGGAGATCGACGCGACCCGCATCGGCCTGACCGGGCACTCCGGCGGCGGAACGCAGGCCTGCATGCTCATGCTTGCCGCCGGTGACCGCCTGGCCTGCGCCGCGCCCTGCGCCTATGTGACCGACGCCCAGGCCATGGTGGAGGCGGGCGTCGACCCGGACAATGAAATGCTGTGGCCGGGCAGCCTGGCGCAGGGGCTGGACTATGTGGACTGTCTGGCGGGGATTGCGCCCCGTCCGCTGCTGCTGCTGAGCAACCGGCACGATTTCTTCCCCCGGGAGGGAACCCTGCGCACGCTGGAAGCCGCCCGGCAGCTGTGGCGCCGCGCAGGGAGCGACACCCTGCCGGACATGGTCACTGCGGAATCCGGCCACGCCTATCCGCCATCGCTGGCGCGGGCGGCGGCGGAGTTCTTCGCCCGGCACCTGTGCGGCAGACAGGACGGCGGACTGCGGGAGGGCTTCGTCTTCGAGGAGCTGTCGCCCCGGGAGACCTGGTGCACCCCGGATGGTCAGCTGCTTCGCCTGATGCCCGGCATGCGCACGATCCACGACGCGCTCAGGGAGGAGCTCGACCGCTGCGAAGTCCTGCGCGGCACGCCGGACACGGACGCGCTTGTGCCGTATCTGCATGAAGCGCTCCGCCTGGACGCCCTGACGCCCGTCCCCGAATGCCGGGTGTACGACGAGGGCATATGCGGGCACTATCAGTACAGATGCATTCTCTGGCGGCCCCAGGAGGGGTACTGGAACTGCGGTGTGCTGCTGCGGGACATGCGCCGGGGCGACGGGCCGCTGCCCACGGCCATCGCCCTGTGGCCCGAGGGAACGGCGCGGCTGTGCGAGCACAGCCTGTGGCTTCACCGGGCCATCCGCAGCGGCTGGCAGGTGCTGGTGATGGACGTGGCGGCCAGCGGCGCGCTGCTGCCGTCCCGGGTGGGCAGCACGTCCATGTACGTCGGCTGGAGCACCATGTACATCCTCAACGCGTACCTGATGCAGCTGGGGGATTCCCTTTTCGCCACGCGTACCCGGCAGGCGGTGGCGGCGGTGCGGATGCTCAAGGATCTGCCGGAAACGGATGCGCGGCGTGTGTGTCTGCGCGGGGAGGGCGAGTTCTCCCGCTACGCGGAGCTGGCGGGGCTTGTCACGGGCACGGCGGTCTCCACGGACGGCATGGTTCAGCCCTATGGGGAAATCGTCCGGGAGCGCTATCACGATCAGACCCACACCCACGCATGGATGCTGCCTGGCGCGCTGCGCCATTTCGACACACCGGATATCAGGGCGCTGCTGGATAAGCTGGGACTTTCCGCTGCGGATCCGGCGGGCGCGCCCCTGTGAGCGCATGACATCATCAGTCAGGAGGAAGCAGACATGAAACTCAAGATTGCCATGGTCGGCGGCGGATCCTACTCCTGGACCTACGGGCTGTACTCCACGTTCCTGAACAATCCCTTCTTCGACCGGGAGACGGAATTGTGCCTGTACGACATCAACGGGAAGGCGCTTGATGATCTGCACGCCTTCTGCTCGTACTACAATGACCGCTATCCCGACCAGGCCATCACCATCACCAAGACCCTCTGCGAGGACGAGGCGCTGTCGGGCGCGGACTACGTGGTGGTGGCCATATCCCACGGGCTGCTGGCGGCGGAGCTGGAGGATCACTACATCGCCCGGCGGCATGGCTTCTACAACGTCAAGGGCAGCGAATCGGGCATCGCGGGCGCCAGCAGAACCGTGCGCCATGTGCCGGAATTCGTGCGCATCGCCCGGAAGATGAAGCGTCTGTGTCCCGACGCCGTCATGCTCAACGTCACCAACCCCCTCACGGCCCTGACCCGCTGCGTGCAGAAGTACGTCGGCGTCCATGCCCTGGGGTTCTGCCACGGCATCCGCAATCATCTGGAGATACTGCTGCCCTACTTCGGCGCGAAGGGCTTTGAGGACGTGAGCTTCTCGGTATCGGGCGTGGATCACTGCTCCTTCCTGACGGATATCCGCTTCCACGGCCAGGACGCACTGAAGATCATGCGGGACAAGGGCATGATCGAGGCTGCCTGGGCCGGCAGGAGCAACATTACCTACGACGATCCCTTCGCCGGGCGGGAAAACCAGCGGATCCGCTTCATCGTCTGGGACATGCTCGACTGCATGCCCGGCCTGAGCGACGAGCACTGCGCCGAGTTCTACTACCAGACCACCGGCACCCCGGAAAACCGCGACCGCTTCGGCATGCACTACGACCGCATCGCTGACCGGCAGGCAACCGTGGAGCGGCTGCGCAACGCCATCGTGGAGCCGCTGACCACCGGCAACATGCCTGCGCTTCGCATCAGCCAGGAAAACCCTGACCGGGTCATCGAGGCGCTGGAGGGCGGGCGGCCCTTCTACGACGTGATGAATTACCGCAATCTGGGTCAGGTGCGGGAGCTGCCCATGGACACGGTGGTGGAAACCTTCGTCAACATCGACGCTACCGGCGTGCATCCGGCCATCGCCAATCCCTTGCCCAAGGCGGCGCAGTCCATCGTCATTCCCACCGCCGCCCGGGAGGAAATGTTCATGGAGGCCGCCATGGAATGGGATGTCACCAAGCTGACCGCCGCCCTGTGCACGGATCCGCTGGTACAGGATTTCACCCGCATTCGGGACGTGGCGCGGGAAATTCTGGACTACAACGCCCAGTTCCTGCCCCGGGACATGTAAGGAGTTGGCAGCGTGAAAACGAAAATATCCGGCGGCAGGGTCATTCTCCGGGACGGCCCTGCGGACAACCTGTCCGTCTATGTGGAGGACGGGCGCATCACCGATGTGACGGACAAGGCCCTGCCCTTTGACCGGGAGATCGACGCGGCGGGGGCGTATGTGTCGCCGGGCTTCATCGAGATTCACAGCCACGGGGCGGGCGGCGCGGATTTCCTGGACGGCAGCGCGGAGGCCTTCCTGACCGCGGCGGAAAAGCATGCCCGGCACGGCGTGACCACCCTGATTCCCACGGCGACCTCGGCGGAAATGTCGGGCATTGCGGTTCTGGACAGGCTGCTGGAGGAGGCCCGCGCCCGGAACACCCATGGCGCGGACATGCCCGGGCTGCATCTGGAGGGCCCCTACTTTGCCTATGGTCAGCGGGGCGCGCAGGATCCCCGCTACCTGAGGAATCCCGCGCCGGAGGAATACCTGCCGATTCTGGACAGATGCCGGCACATTCTGCGCTGGAGCGTGGCGCCGGAGCTGCCCGGGGCGCTGGAGATGGGCAGGGAGCTGAAGCGGCGGGGGATTCTGGCGGCCATCGGCCACAGCGATGCAGGCTTTGCCGAGGTGGAAGCCGCCTGGGACGCGGGATTCACCCATGTGACCCACCTGTACTCCGGCATGAGCAGCCTGCACCGCCGCAACGCCTACCGCTACGTGGGCGTGGTGGAAGCCGCCTACCTGATCGACGGCCTGACGGTGGAAATCATCGCCGACGGCAAGCATCTGCCGGCGGAGCTGCTGAAGTTCGTGTACAAGTTCAAGGGCCCGGAGCGCACGGCGCTGGTGACTGATTCCATGCGCGGCGCGGGCATGCCCGACGGCCCCAGCATGCTGGGTCACTATAAGGACGGCCTGCCCGTCATCATCGAGGACGACGTGGCCAAGCTGCCCGACCGCACCTCCTTTGCCGGCAGCGTCGCCACCTTCGACCGACTGGTGCGCAACATGCTCTGCATGGCGCAGGCGCCGCTGGCGGACGTGATCACCATGGCCTCGCGAACCCCCGCAAGGATCATGGGCTTTGCCGATCGCGGCGAGATCGCCCCGGGCATGCGGGCGGATCTGACCTTCTTCGACGAGGACGTCCGGATATCCCGCACCATGGTGGAGGGCCGCACGGTGTATCAGAAGGGAGATATGGATGCATGAATGACTTTGCCGTGGGATTTGCCCGGGTGAACATCACCCCGCCGCTGGGGATCCCCCTTTCCGGATACTATCAGGTGCGCCTGGCCAATGGCGTCCTGGACGAGCTGGAAGCCAATGCGGTGGCGTTTTCGCTGGGCAGCACGAGAGCCGTGCTGATCAGCATGGACATCACCAGCCTGTTTCAGGTCTACGCGGAGCCGCTGCGCAGGGAAATCGCCGAGGCTGCCGGGCTTGATCCGGCGGCGGTGTTTCTCCACTGCACCCACACCCACACCGGGCCCGAGGTGAACCTGAGCCGCCGTATCGCCCCGAAGATCCAGGAGGAATACTATACATTCTTCCGCTCCCGCCTGCGGGATGCCGCCGTGCTGGCCCTACAGGATCTGAAGCCTGCCCGCATGGGCTGGGCTGTGGGCCACGCGCCGGGCATTGCCTTCATCCGCCGCTTCCGCATGAAGGACGGCGCCATTCGCACCAACCCCGGCGTGAACAACCCGGAGATCGACGGCCCCATCGGCGAGGTGGATGACCGGGTGGGCGTCGTCCGCTTTGACCGGGAGGGCGGGCCGACCGTGGTTCTGGCCAGCATCGGCATTCATCCGGATACCGTGGGCGGATGCGCTGTCTCCGCGGACTGGCCGGGCTTCTTCCGCCGGACGCTGGAGAAGGCCATTGATGATACGCGCTGCGTATTTCTCAACGGCGCCGAGGGCGACGTCAACCATGTGAACGTCAGCCCAGACCCGGGTCAGCTGAACGACCTGGCCGTGGACTTTGACGATGTGATGCGCGGCTACGGTCACGCCCGCCACATGGGCTGGACGGTGGCCGGGGCGGTCATGCAGGTGCTGTCAAAGGTGCGATACGAGCCGGTGGCCAGCCTGCGCGCCGTGCAGCGGATGGTGCGTCACCCCGCCAATATGCCCTCGCCCGATGAGCTGCCCCTGGCCCGCCGCTACAACGAACTGCACCAATCGGGCCGGGACGCGGAGATTCCCTACGAGGGCATGATGCTGACCACCGTGGTGGCCGAGGCCGAGCGCATGCTGGAGCTGGAGCACGGCCCGGAAGCCTTCGACCTGAACCTGTCCGCGCTGGCGGTGGGGCGGGTGGCGCTTTTCGGGATTCCCGGCGAGCCCTTCACCGCCGTGGGCCGCGCCCTCAGGGAAGCGCCCGGCTGGTCGCTGGTTTTGCCCTGCTGCCTGACCAACGGCAACGAGGGCTATTTTCCCACCATGGACGCCTATCAGGAGGGCGGGTATGAGGCGCGCAGCTCCATCTTCAGGCCGGGCGTGGCGGAAGCCATCGTCCATACCGGGCTGGACATGCTGACGGAGCTGCGTCCCGCGGAGGAGCATGCCTGAAAAAGGAGGGTGAGGGCCTTATGGGCTTTTTCAGACCCTTTGACATGCCGGAGGAGCCAAGGATTCCCGGCCGCAGCGCGGACATCCGCGACTATGGCGCGGTGGAGGGCGGCGAGGTATGCAGCACGCAGGCCATCCGCCGGGCCATTGACGCGCTGAGCCGCGAGGGCGGGGGACGGGTGGTGTTTCCCCGGGGAAAGTGGCTGACAGGGCCCATCCACCTGCGCAGCGGCATCGAGCTGCACCTGGAGAAGGGCTGCGAGGTCGTCTTCACAACGCGCAGGGAGGATTATCTGCCGGCCGTGTTCACCCTGTATGAGGGGATGCGGTGCTTCACCTGGTCGGCGCAGCTGTACGCCCTCGACTGCCACGATATCGCCATCACCGGCGAGGGCGTCTTTGACGGGCAGGGCTATGCCTGGTGGTACATGGCGGCCATGTATCCCGAGGGGCCGCAAAGGCTGCACGAGGCCTGCGAAGCGCATGTGCCGGTGGAGGAGCGCGTTTTCAGCGCGGAGCAGCAGGGGCTCAGGCCGGGTATGCTGCACTTTGTCCGCTGCAGGAACGTGCTGATCGAGGGCTGCACCTTCCGCTTCAGTCCCTTCTGGACCCTGCATCCCGCCTGGTGCGAGAACATCATCGTGCGCGGCATTCATGTGATCAACCCCTGCGACCACGCGCCCAACACCGACGGCTGCAATCTGGAGGGCTGCCGGCGGGGTCTGGTGGAGGACGTCCGGGTGGATACCGGCGATGACGCCGTCTGCCTGAAGGCCGGACGCGATGAGGACGGCCGGCTGCAGAACCGTCCCTGCGAGGACATCGTGGTGCGGCGCGTCACCGCCGTCCGCAGTCACGGCGGGGTGACCATCGGCTCGGAAATGAGCGGCGGCGTGCGCAATATTCTGGTGGAGGACTGCGTTTTCCGGCAGAGCCTGATCGGGCTGTGGATCAAGAGCGCGCCGGAGCGGGGCGGCTATGTGCGGGATATCGAGTTCCGGCGCATCCGCGGGGAGCATCTGCGGCAGCAGGGGATCTGCATCACCATGGGCTACTGCGCCGGGGAAGCCTGGACAGGGGACGCCGGCAGGCTTCCGGCGATTGAGAACGTCCTGGTGGAGGACTTCCGCTGCGAGCAGGCCGGCGTCGCCGTGCTGCTGGAGGGACACAGGGAGCGTCCCTTGCGCGGCATCCGCCTGATCCGGCTGACCGCCCGCGCCGGCGAGAGCATCCGGGCCAGCCATGTGGAGGAGCTGGGCATGGAGCAGGTTTCCTTCCAATCTGTATGAAGAAGCGCGGGCGTCCGGAGCGCTGTCTCTGACAGGCTCTGCCGGACGTCCGCGCCTTGCGGAAAGCAAAAAAACAGGACGCCATTCATTCAGAATGACGTCCTGTTTCCGTGCGGCCGACGGGACTTGAACCCGTACCCATTGCTGGACACGCCCCTCAAACGTGCGCGTATGCCGATTCCGCCACGGCCGCATATCATAGGCAACGATCAGTATAATACCACCGGATGGCGAATCTGTCAAGGCTTTCCCGTGAAAATGTCATCAGAAAACCGGATGGAGGGCCTGCCGGGGCATGCGCCTTGCATTCTGCGCGGGCGGAAGGTATAACAGGCTTGAATGATGGCCTGCAGGTGATGCTATGCCCCGGACGAAAAACGGTATGCTCAGCCCCCTGTGCATGGCTGGGTGTCTGTTTCTCCTGGCGGGCCTGCAGCAGTCGCGCCTGGAGGAACGGAACCGGCTCTGTGACGGGAGGCTTCCCCCTGTGCGCGGGCAGCTGAAGGTGATCCGCGCCCTGCTGGAGCAGCTGACGCCCGACAGTCCTGATTTCGCCGGGCAGATGGCGCTGGTCTGCGTATACGGGGCGTATGTCAAGCGCCGCTGCAGCCTTGCGCTGATGGACGGCGGAGGACGCCAGTTCCGGGCTGCCGGAGCTGGGGCTGTGCCTGCGGGAATCCCTCGGGTATCTGGCGGACACGGGCATCGCGGGGGGCTTCCGGCTGGAAGGCGACGGATCGCTGTCGCACTCCGGGGCCATGCTTGCCTGCGACTTTTTCGAAGCGGCGGTGGAAGCCGCGCTGCCGGGGCTTTCGGCGCTGATGGTGAACCTGACCGCCGGACGGGGGATACTGAGGCTGCGCCTGGCCATGGAGGACGCGACCGGCGCGCTGCCGGCAGACCGGGCCGAAGCGCGTCTGACGGCGCATCATGCCGCAGCGGCCTGTGACGCGCAGGATGGAACGCTCTTCCTGACGCTGCGCATGGCAAAGGCAGGTGACCGGTCATGTCCGTGATGCTGACGAACCTGTCCGGCTCCTGCCCGGGGCTTGTATGCACGGCGCTGTTCGCGCTGGCGTGCGCGGGGCTCTGCGCCGTCATCACGACGGCCCTGTGGCGTGCGCCGGCAGGCTTTGCGCGGCATGCGCCATACTTTCGGGAATATGCCTCGCGCTGATGGACGGCATGGCGCGGGAGCAGGCGCAGCGGCGGATCATGCTCTCGCCGCTGTGGCAGCTGCTGATGCTTCTGGCGGTCTGGCTGGGCTGCGCGTGGCGCGTCTGCGGGGCTGAACCAGCTGCCCGCCGGGCTGTGCTTTTACGGGCTGACGCGCCTGGTCAACGAGCGCATGAACCGGCTCTGCCGCTCGCTGACGGGCGAGACGCTGCTCATCGCGGCTTAATTCTGGCGCAGGCTGGAGGAAGGCGTGGTGCAGCCGGGCTGCGAGTTGCTTTCCGCGGGTGAAGTGCCTCTGATCCCCACGGCGGCGGGGCAGGTCTGGAGCATCCGCCACCAGCGACTGACGCTGGGCGGGCAGTCTTTCAGGTGACAGCCTCCGACGTAACGCAGGAGCAGGTCCTGAACGCGCGCCAGGCGGAGGAGAACGTCCGTCTGGCGGACATCCACTGTCTGCGCGGCGACGTGGCTCCGGTGCTGATGGACGTGCTGACCCGTGGCGGCTGCAGCGGACTGGACGCCGCCGGCGCATCAGGCGCCAGACGCCCCGGGTCAGGAGCATCGCGGTGAGCTCCATGCCCGGGTACTCCTACATGCGCCGAGCCCGGGTCGCGGGGTTGGAGAGCTTCTGGTACAAGGAGGCGTCCATCCTGGAGGTGATGCGGCGCACCATGGCAGGGGAGTCCGTCTACCCGGACGCGCCGCCGGAGCTGATGCCGGGTCAGGCCCGCAGCGTGGATTTCACCGGGCATGAGCTGAAGGTGCTGCGGGAAATGACCGGCGGCTGCACCAACGCGGAGATCAGCCAGCGGCTGCACATCTCCGTCAGCAGCGTCAAGGCCCACATGCTCAGCAGGATGGCCAGGACCGGCTTCCGCAACCGGACGGAGCCGGCTGTCCGCGCCCGGGAAAGCGGGCTGGTCATTCTGGACGAGCGCGGCGACGGCTGATCGGGAAGGTATCCGGCGCTTCTCCCGGGAGGGCGGAGCGTTTTTTTTCGCCGTCCGGGCAAAAACTGGCCATTTGGCTGATGCAGCCGCATGAAAAACATGGTATAATCATGATGGGAAATTATATGGGCGTATCAGGCCGGGCAGTTCGAGCGGCTGCCGGCGGTCATGGGCCGCGCGGCAGGGAACTCGGTACGCCGGACAGCGCGGGCATGGAGCGCGGCGACGCCCCCGACACGCACGGCTGCGTCCGGGGCAATTTCCCGTCCGGGGCGCGTCCTGACCGGCAGCGCCTGATCCCGTGGCCCCTGCGCCGCCGCGCTGCCCGCCCAACAACACGGATCATCGGATCGAGAAAGGAACGGTTGATGATGAAAACGAGGAGATTCCTGCTGGGGATGCTGCTCATGACCCTGCTGATGCTGGGCGCGTCCGCCCTGGCGGAGGACGATGTCTGGGTCTATGACGCAAGCAACATGTACCTTTGGCTAAAAGGCGAGGTATCCGGGGAGGTGAGCATCCCCGCCGAGGTGGACGGCTGTGCCGTCACCGCGCTGGAGAGCGGCCTGTTCCAGAACTGGAGCGGAATCACCGCCCTGACCATGCCCGACACCCTGCGCGCGATGCAGAGCTCCGCCGTCTGCTACATGGACGGCCTGACCGAAGTGCGCCTCAACGACGGGCTGGAGTACATCGGCTACGGCAACTTCGACAACTGCGCCGCGCTGACCAGCGTCACCGTGCCTGCCAGCGTCCGCGTGGTGGAAGCCTCCTTCCGCTCCTGCGACAGCCTGAAGGAGATCCGCTTTGAGGGCGAATGCCCCCTCTTCCTGTCGGAGGAATGGTGCTTCAACTGGCTGCCGGAGGACTGCGTGATCTACGTTCCCGACGATCAGCTGGACGCCTACGCCGCCGCCCTGGCCAACGCCAACGGCGCCGCCCGCTGCCTTCAGCCCAGCGGCAGCAACGCTGAGGCCCGTCCCGCCGAAAACGCGGAGGAATGGTTCAGTTTCGACGCGTCCACCGGCACGATCACCGGGTATACGGGTTCGCACGCATATCTGGAGCTTCCCGCAAGCATCGGCGGCGTGGCGGTGAAGGCCATCGGCGCAGGCGCCTTCCGCAACGATTATTCCCTCTACGCCCTGGTGCTGCCCGAGGGGCTGGAGCGCATTGAGGAAAGCGCCTTCCAGCAGGCCTGCAACCTGGCCTATGTCAGCTTCCCCTCCACGCTGCGGACCATCGGCGACAGCGGCTTCATGAACGCCCAGATCAGCCGCATCGACTGGAGCGAGGGTCTGGAGGAGATCGGCGCGCAGGCCTTCCGCTATGACAAGGAGGAGATCCTCTGCCTGCCCGGCACGGTTCGCGTGATTGGCGACGGCGCCTTCGAGAACGCCTGGTGTCAGGAGCTGTACCTGGGCGGGAACGTGGAACGCATCGGCTCCCGGGCCTTCGCGGACTCCGGGCTGACCTACATGGCCTTCGACCTGTACGCGCCCATCGACATGGCGTCGGACGCCTTCGTGGACACCCGGGTGACCGATCTTGACCTGCCCTGGGATTGCAGCATGGAAAACCGCGACGCCTACGCGGCCATGCTGGCCGGGCAGTGCCCGGAGTGCACGGTGTGGATCAACAATCCTCCCGGCGACGTGGCGGCCGATCCCATCAGCAGCACGGACGTGACCGTCATCGAGAACGGCGTATGGACGGTGTACAATGGCGACCAGCCTGACCTGACCGTCTGGAGCGACTTCGACAGCGTCGACGTGACCGCGCTGGGCGACGGCGTGTTCAAGGGCAATCAGAGCATCCGCTCCTTCTATCCCCATCACTGCGGCTGGTTCACCACCATCGGCGCGGAAGCCTTTGCCGACAGCAGCGTGGCGTACGTGGAGCTGTTCCCGTCCATCACCACCATTGGCGACGAGGCCTTCCGCAACTGCGTGAACATCACGGACATCACTCTGCCCGAATCGCTGACGACCCTTGGCGATGGCGCGTTCAGGGGCTGCACCGGCATCACGGAGCTGACCCTGCCCTCGTCCCTGACGAGCATCGGGGAAGGTCTGCTGGAGGGCTGCACGGGGCTGAAGAAGCTGACCGTGCTGTGCGATCCGGCGCTGCTGCCCCAGGACATGGCGGAGGTTCTTGCCGGTGTGGAGGAGCTTTACGCCGCGCCGGACGCCACGCAGGAGCAGGTGCGCGCCCTGACCGCCCTGGCGGGCCGTGCCTGGTATGATCCCGTGCCGCGCGTGGGCGAGGAGCCTGCGCAGCCCGCGTCCATGCCCTATGCCGCCCTTTCCGGCGACGATTTCTGGTACAGCGAGGAAGACGCCCGTCTGGACGACTACCTGGGCTGGGAGCTGAACCTGTACCTGCCCCGTGAGATCGACGGCGTGCAGCTGACCGCGATCGGCGGCAATCTGATGAGCCGCGCCTGCTGGGGCGACAACTTCGACGTGGAGCTGCCGGTGGTCTCCCTGGTGATCCCGGAGAACTACACGGAGCTGGCCATGTACGCCTTCCGGAACTGCGACACGCTGGAAACCGTGATCTGCTACGCGCCCGTCGAGAACCTGCCCGAGGGCCTGTTCTCCGGCTGCACCAGCCTGCGGGAGGTCGTGTTCGTCAACGGCGTGCGCCATATCGGCCGGTACGTCTTCGACGGCTGCACCAGCCTGGAGACGGTTTATCTGGGCGAATATGTGGAAAGCGTCAGCGAGTCCGCCTTCCTGAACACGGATGATACGGAGGCCTTCTCCCTGGAGCAGTGCATCACCGACGTCTCCCTGATGCCCGACGTGGACGCGCTGCTCTCGGCGGTTCGGTGCGATCCCATGCCCACCCCCGAACCCACCGCCACCCCCGCGCCCGCGGAGCCCGTCGGCCCGGAGGGCGAGCCCTACCTGGGCGTGTGGTACGGCCAGACCATGGAGATGGACGGCGGCGTCCTCAGCCTGGCGGACTACGGCATTGTCCTCCGGCTGACCTTCAACGAGGACGGCACGATGCTCCTGTTTGACGGCGAGGAGGAGGAAGCATCCACCTGGTCGGTGAGCAGCGGCATCGTGCAGGCTGACACCATGCAGGGCGCGCTGCTGTCCGACGGCACCCTGAGCCTGGAGGAGGATGGCACAAAGGTCATCTTCGTCCGGGAGGAGGACGCTGACGGCGCGGCGCCCGCAGCCGCCCGGCCCGTGGGCGAGGAGGGCGAACCCTTCCTGGGGATCTGGTACGCCCAGACCATGGAAATGGACGGCAGCGTCTACAGCATGGCGGACTTCGGCCTGTTCATGACGCTGACCTTCAACGAGGACGGCACGGTCGTCTCCTATGACGGTGAGGAGGAGTACACCACCGCCTGGACGGTCAGCGACGGAACGGCGCTGGTGGATGCCATGACGCTGACCCTTCTGCCGGACGGCACCCTCTGCCTGGAGGACGAAAGCGGCAATGTCATCTTCACCCGGGACAGTGACGCCATTGCAATCGCGTCCGGGGTCGCTGATGCCCGGCCCGTGGGCGAGGAGGGCGAACCCTTCCTGGGCGACTGGTACGCCCAGACCATCGAAATGGACGGCAGCGTCTACAGCCTGTCGGACATCGGCCTGTTCATGACGCTGACCTTCAACGAGGACGGTACGGTCGTCGTCTTCGACGGCGAGGAGGAGGACACCACCGCCTGGTCGGTCAGCGACGGTGTGGCGCTGGTGGAGGCCATGACGCTGACCCTTCAGCCGGACGGCTCCCTGTGCCTGGCGGACGAGAGCGGCAATATCATCTTCACCCGGGACAGCGACGCCATTTCAATCGCGACCAGGGTCGTTGAGACCCAGCCCGTGGGCGAGGAGGGCGAACCCTTCCTGGGCGACTGGTACGCCCAGACCATCGAAATGGACGGCAGCGTCTACAGTCTGTCGGACTTCGGCCTGTCCCTGACGCTGACCTTCAACGAGGACGGCACGGTCGTCGTCTTCGACGGCGAGGAGGATGACACCGCCGCCTGGTCGGTCAGCGACGGCGAGGCCTGGATTGACGGCTACATCATGGTGGTTCTTCAGCCGGACGGCTCCCTGTGCATGGAGGACATGAGCGGGAAGTTCGTCTTCACCCGGGATAACGAAACGCCCGCATCTGGCGTCGTGCCTTCCAATGGCGGCGAAGCCGGCGCATCCGGCCGGATGGAGGTCAAATATGTCCTGGATACGGCGGATGTGCAGGGCTTTACCATGACTGCGTCCATGCTGGGCAACATGGAGTATTCCCTGGTGTTCCACGCGGACGGCACGGTGGATTTCGTGCTGTCCGGCACGGCGGTGCCCGGGCTTTCCTGGACGCAGCAGCGCGTGGCCACGGAGGATGGCGAGGCGGATGCCTACGTCATCGACTACTACGGCACGCCGCTGAATGTGATCCTGACTGAGGAAGGCCTCGACATGAACTACTTCGACTCCATGCTGATGCACTTTGTGGCGGAATAAGGCGTTCCAGCCTGCCGGCAGGCGCATGGCGGACAGCAACCGGGATATGCAGGAACCTTCCTGCATATCCTTTTTTTGCGCGCGGCGCGGATCCCGCGAAAAAAATTCCGGCGGAATGAACCTTCCGCCGCGCGCGATCGTCCTGTAGGGTGAGGAAACCCCGGAATGCGGAATTGACGGAAAGCCGTCAACCTGTTATGATGGGAAAAGCGGCCGGTGACGGCGCGGGAGGGATCGCGAATGTCGGACAAGCGGCAGGCAGGCCCGGCGCTGCGCCTGCTGGAGGGCGCGCTGATCGGCACGGGCGCGGTGCTGCCGGGGGTATCCGGCGGCGTGCTGATGGTGGCCTTCGGCGTGTATCAGCCGGTGTTGGCCCTGCTGGCGCATCCGATGCGTGCCTTTCGGGCGCACATGCAGCTGCTGCTGCCGGTGCTGACGGGGGTGGCGCTGGGATTCCTGGGGATCGCCAGGCTGCTGGGGTTCGTGCTGGAGGCGTATCCGGCGCCGTCGGTGTGCGTGTTTGTGGGGCTGATCGGCGGCATGCTGCCCGCGCTTTTGCGGGAGGCCGGCGAGCGGGGCCGGAGCGGAGGCTCCCGGGCAGCCCTGGCGGCTGCCTTCGCGGTGACGCTTTCGCTGCTGACGGGGCTGAAGGCGCTGCGCCTCCAGGTGACGCCGGGCTTCGGGGCGTACCTGTTCTGCGGGTTCTGCCTGGCGCTGTCCGTCATCGCGCCGGGAATGAGCTTCTCCACGCTTCTGATGCCCCTGGGGCTGTACACGCCCTTTGTGGCGGGCCTGGGGCGGCTGGATCCGGCGGTGCTTGTGCCGGCAGGGCTGGGCGCGGCGGTCACGATGCTCCTGCTGGCCCGGGCGGTCACCCGCCTGCTGGAGATTCATTACGCGCCCGTGTTTCACGGGATCATCGGCGTGGTGACGGCGGCGACGCTGGTCATCGTGCCTTACGGAAGCTTTGCGTCCGGCGCGGGCGCGTGCCTGATCAATCTGTGCTGCCTGGCGGCGGGCATCGCGGCGGCGCTGGCGCTGGATGGCTTCAACCGCCGCGCTGCCGCCCGTCGGGGATGAACGCGCATATACCAAAGGAGGCTGACCCTGCTGATGAAACGATGGCTGATGCTGCTGGCGGCATGCCTGCTGCTGCCCCTGTGCGCCCTGGCGGAGGATACGGCGCTGGACGTGACCTGGACGGGGGACATACAGGGCTACCAGGCCTGCGAGCTGACGGTGACGGCGGGCCATGCGGGACAATTGACGCTGGTGATCAACGACGGGCACAACGATCTGCTTGACTGGACCATGGACGTGGCGGCAGGGGAGAACCGCCTCGCCTGGGACGGCCTGGGCGACAACGAGGAACGGATTCCCGACGGCGCCTGGACGCTGACGGCCGCGCTTCGCTGGGAGGGCGGCGAAGCCTCCGTCTCCCGGACGATGACCTTTGTCCGGTGCAGGAACGCGGTGATCTTCGCCCTGCCCGGCGCGGAGACGCTGTATCTGCAGGACAGCGGATGGTTCGCGGAGGTGTGCGTCGTCCGCTCGGGCACGGTGATCATGGAGGTCTGCGCGGCAGAGGCGCCGTCCGAAGCGCTGTACACGAAGAAGTACAGCGTGACCACCACCGATCCGAAGAAGCTGACCTGGGACGGCAGGGCCGGGAAGGAAGCGCTGCCTGCCGGGGACTACGTGCTGCGCTACTATGTCAGCGACAACCCCGACTGGGTGAAGGAATTCCGCCTGACCCTGGCGGAGGGCAGCGCGCCGGACATTCCCCTGCAGGTGACGGGCGCGTATCTGCCCGCCTATGACGACAGCGACGAAACCATCTGGCAGCTGATGCAACAGCCCTCCGCCGTGGTGGACATCCGCTTTGTGGCGCATCAGGAGGTGTACTCCGCGCCGGACAAGTCCAGCAAGTCCCTGGGGCAGCTGCACGGGCAGTCCCAGGCGGTGGACGTGAAGGAAATCCGCGAGGACGGCTGGGTGTACATCGGCGCGTGGAATCACGAGGCCGGCGAGTATGTGGAGGGCTATGTGCCGCAGAGCCGGCTGAAGATGGTCATGCCCAACAGCGAATACGGCCTTCTGCTGGACAAGGCGCAGCAGAAGATGGCGGTGTTCTGTCGCGGGGAGCGGATTGCGGAGATCGACATATCCACGGGGCTGATTGAGAAAAACAAGCTGTACCAGGAAACGGCGGCCGGCTCCTTCCTGACGGTGGAGCACATGGAGCCCTTCAGCATGGAGGGCAAGAAGTACGATTATGTGATCCGCTATGACGGGGGTAATCTGCTGCATCAGCTGCCCTACCGGCGCACCTCCGGCTACAAGGACTTTGCGCCCTACACGCCCACGCTGGGGCAGAAGGCCTCGCACGGGTGCGTCCGTCTGCCCCGGGACAAGGGCGAGAGCGGCATCAACGCCTACTGGCTGTGGACGCATCTGCCCTATTACACCCGCCTGATCATCCTGGACGATCCGGAAGTGCGGCAGGCGCAGGTGGCGGCGGTGATGGGCGGACGGGATCCGCTGACCGCCATGGACCGCGCGGACGCCGCCGAACCCGCGCCCCTTGCCGAAGGCGAAACGGAGCTGGTGCTGACCTTCGGCGGGGATGCCGTCGTCGGCACCCGGGAAAGCTGGTGGAACAGGGTGGAGGCCTTCCCGGCCTATATCACCCGCAGCGGCATGGATTATCCCTTCAGCGGCCTGGCGAAAATTTTCGCCGCGGACGACCTGACCATGGTGAACCTGGAATGCGTGCTCAAGGCTGACCGCAGGGGCGAGGACACGGACAAGCTCTACCGCTTCCGGGGTCTGCCGGAATACACCGGCGTGCTGACGGCCGGTTCCATCGAGCTGGTGAACATTGCCAACAACCACTACATCGACTACGGCACGGCGGGCAAGGACGCCACCCGCGCCGCCCTGGAGGAGGCCGGCATACCCTACAGCGGCTACGGCTACACCTGGGTGTGGGAGCAGGACGGCCATCGCATCGGCTTTGGCGGCTGCCGGGAAACGACCTACCGGCAGAACAGGCAGATCATCGCCCAGGACGCGGCCGCGCTGAAGGAGCAGGGCTGCGACGTGATCATCTACGCCTGCCACTGGGGCACGGAGTACAGCCCCGGCCACAACGCGCTGCAGGCGGAAATGGCGCAGGCCGCAGCGGACGCGGGGGTGGACATCGTCATCGGCACGCACCCCCACGTGGTGCAGGGCGTGGACACGGTGGACGGCACGCTGGTTCTGTGGAGCCTGGGCAACCTGATGTTCGGCGGTACCCACGACATGACCACCTTCGACGGGACCCTGGCGCAGCTGCGCCTCCGCTTCGACGGGGACGTTTACATCGGCTGCACGCTGGAATTCATCCCCATCCTGACCAGCACCTCGGCGGACATCGGGCTGAACGACTTCCGTCCCGTGGTGGCCTCGGGGGAGGACAGGGAGCGCATCTGGGGCAAGATCCAGGCCGACAGCGGCATCACGCTGAAGGAGAGTATGTACTTTCCGGCGCGGTGATCCAGGACACATGCAGAAAGCCGATTCCGTGATGAGCGGAACCGGCTTTTCTGATGTGATCAGGGGATCAGCTGGTCGAGCGGGATGTTGAGTACCTGGGACAGGGTACGGAGCTTGTCGATGGGGACTGGACGAGTACCGGACTCCCAGTGCCGTGCGGAACGTTCTGCGTTCTTGTCATCGTACCCGCATGCCAGGCCGACCTGCTTCTGGGTCAGGCCAGCTGCCTTCCTGGCCTGCTTGATCTTCTCCGGGATGGTCATGGCGTCCTCCGCAGCATCCCGGCGCAAACCGAAGTCCAGCTCATACCGCGTGCCGTGGGAGAACAGCACGCCGTCGGTCAGGCGGATGCGGAGGATGCAGGTGTTGGGGTCGGCCTCGTTGGTGTGGCCGTTGTCGTACCAGGCGGCAAAGGCGGCGCGCAGCTTCGCGGCGATGGCCCGGTTCTGCGCCGCGCACACATGCCCCAGGTTCTCGCCCACGCCGTGCCCCGTGAACCACTCGCCGCTGACGGCCACGGCGGGATTCAGGGCAATCTGCCGCATCTTGCCGGACAGCGCGTGGGTGATGACGTAGAACGCGCCGTCCACGTAGAGCGCGTCCACCGTGCGGACGCTGGGACGCGCTCCGTCCATGGTGGCCAGGGCAATCAGGGAATCCTTGCCGAACCGTTCGCTCATCACGTCCAGGGCGGCCTGCGGCAGCTTATCGGTCATGCGTATCGCTCCTTTGCGACGGATTTACCGGAAGATCAGGAACTCGCACTCCAGCCTTCCGTTGTACAGGCGGCGCTTCTTGTCCGCGCGTCTGCCGTAGGCCCGCTCGAAGGCCGGATCGGACGAGATGGCGCACAGGCTCCAGCCGGGATGGCGATCCTTCAGCCGATGCATTTCCCGGTAGAGCTTCTCGCAGGTTTTGCGGTCGCTGAGCCGCTCGCCATAGGGCGGATTGCACAGGAACACCCCCTGCCCGTCGGGCAGCTGCAGGGTTTCCAGGGGCTGCCGGGTGACCGTGATTTTCCCGTCCAGGCCCGCCTGGCGGATGTGCCGGCCCGCCAGGTCGAGGGCGGCAGGGTCGATGTCGCTGCCGGTGATGCCGCCGATGCGCTCCGGCTCATAGTCGAAGCGGGCCTGGCGGCGGATGGCCTCGCCCTCCTCCCGGGAGAAGAAGGG
>JBJEYH010000170.1:0-4950 GCA_051886675.1 Aristaeellaceae bacterium | reverse complement strand
GCCGCGCCAGCGCCCCGGAGCTGCCGGAAAGGTACGCGCAGATGTCGCCGCCGGTTGCCGAACAAAAACAGGAGGCGGCAAGCCGTCTCCTGCGCAATTACTTCCGAGGGTCAGTCCGCCCGGCGCGGCCTGGCCCTTGTGTCACGGCGTCTCCCGCAGCGGGCGAAGCAGCGTCGCCGGGCCGCACGATGCCTGACAGCTGCCCGGACAGGCCGTCTTCCCTGCCTGGCGCGCCGGACGTCTCCGGAATCGGCGGGGCCAGCGGATTCGCCGCCCTTCACGGGAAAACGTTCCCCAGCATCCGGAAGCAGACCCTGACCCTTTCCTGCAGCTGCGCGGCGGATTCCCTGCCCCCGCCGCTGATCCAGACCCGCAGAAACGCCGTCATGCAGGACGTCAGCATCGCCATCATGTATTCCAGCTGAACGCCGTCCATGGCCCCGGTCTCCGGGAAAAAGGCGTCGTTGGGTGGAAGGTATTTCATGTGCGCCCGATGCAGGATGTCCGTCCGTCCGGAATCCACAATGGCTTTCAGCAGCGTCCGGTTCTCCATCCAGATGCGGATGAACTGCAGGGTGGTTTCATCGGCGGTCTGCCGGCTGAGCCGGTCATTCGCCTGCCGGGCCTGCTCGAAGACGCCGTCGCACAGCCACGCCAGCACGTCCGACGTGTTGTCAAACAGCCGGTAGAACGTCGAGCGTCCCACGCGCGCCGCCCGCTGCACGTCCGTCACCGTGACCTCCGCGTAGGGCTTTTCCGCCAGACACGTCAGCAGCCCCTGCCCGATGCGCTGCGCCGACCTCTGCGCCCGGCGATCCCGCTGGATATGATACAATCTGTCGGCCTCCTGTCCCGCATATTTCCGGAACGATTGTATCACAACGCCCCGGATGATACAATGGTTCCGCCAGGAAACGCGCAGGGAGGGTTTGCAATGGGCTTCTGGTTTGTGGAAAAGGGCTGGCTGTGCCTGATGGCGGTCATGGGCATTGTGCTGAGCGTCCAGCTGGCCGTGCATTGGAAGGACTGGGATTTTCTGCGGAAGGCGGGGGCGTTCACGGTCATCGTGCTGGTGCTCCACGTGATGGAGGAATGGGTGATGCCCGGCGGCTTCCACTACTATTACAACATCGCCTCGGCCCCGGGGCTGCGCGACAGGTATCCCATGAATATGCTGTCGGACATGCTCACCAACCTGGGCGGCGCGCTGCTCTGGTTCGCGCTGGTGCAGACGAACAGGTTCCGGCGGCGGATGGGCTTCGCGGTGATGCTCTTCGGCTATGCGGAGCTGGCCATCCACGTGCTGGGCGCGTCGGCGTCCCGGACGCTGCTGCTGGCCAGCGGCGCGTATTCGCCCTTCTATGGCCCGGGGCTGCTGACCGCCGTGATCTGCTGGCTGCCCCTGTCCATCGCGTGCAGCGTGTACTTTGTCCGCACGAAGATCCGCGCGCGGGAGGCGCTGGGCGGCGTGGCGATTCTGATCGCCCTGAGCGCGCTGCTGATTTTTCTGCCGGAACGCCTGCTTGCGCGCGAGGACACGCCCTTTGTGTACGCCAACGCCGGATGGTACGAGCAGTTCATCGACGACAGCGGCGCGATCATCGACCGCAGCCAGCCCGTCGGAACCACCGCCGACGTCCCCTGAGCGGATTGTCCGCGCGTCACGACTGTCCCGCGGCCCCGCCCCATGGGGATTGCGCTGAACGCCGCCGCACGGAGCATCCCGCGTCCGGGCGTGCCGCAGCGAAACGCTCCTCCGCACCCATGGATTTCCCCCCGCGGATCACGAAGCGCCCCCGGTCATCCGGGGGCGCTTCCTATTTGCTTGTGTGGCCCGGCCGGCTGACACGGACCGCCGCGATCGCCGGAAGGACGCGCTGCTGCCGATGCCTCCGCGATCCCGCCGCGCCGGCATGTCTCCTGCGGGGATGCTGCCCGCCGGATCCGGTTGCCGCCGTGGATGCCGCGGTTCCTCCGGGCCTTCCGGGGGCCGGGCAGACCACACGCGCCCGCGCGTCCGGGAAGGCTCCCCGCGATGCTCCCGCTGGACGCGCCCAAGCCGGGAAACACCCGATTAGCCGCAGATGACGCGGTTCCTCCGGGCCTTCCGGGGGCCGGGCAGACCACACACGCGCGCGCGTCCGGGAAGGCTCCCCGCGATGCTCCCGCTGGACGCGTCCAAGCCGGGAAACACCCGATTAGCCGCATATGCCGCGGTTCCTCCGGGCCTTCCGGGGGCCGGGCAGACCACACACCCGCACGTCCGGGAAGGCTCCCCGCGATGATCCCGCTGGACGCGCCCAAGCCGGGGCAGCAGCCCGGTCATGCGGGCAGCAGCAGGGGCGTCACAGGCGTTCCGGCGGCGTGGGCGGTATGCCCGATGGCGCACCCCTTATTCCGCCGTATCGACGCCGAACATGGCCAGCGTGCTCTCCCGGGCGGCCAGGAACCGCCGCAGGAAGGCGATGCTCTCCAGCTGCTCGTAGGCGCAGGGGCGCAATTCCCCGTGGCGCAGCTCCAGCAGCTCCGCCCCCGGACAGGCCGCCAGCACCGGCGAGTGCGTCGCCAGAATGAACTGGCAGCCCGTCTCCACCGCCTGCTGCATCAGGATCAGCATGGCCATCTGGTTCACATAGGACAGCGCGCCTTCCGGCTCGTCCAGCAGGTACAGGCCTCCCGGCTGCAGCCGCGCCCGGAAAAAATCCAGAAAGCCTTCGCCATGGGAACGGTTCTCCATGCTCCCGCCGTAGAGGTGGTTCAGCTCCCACAGCGTGGCGGCGTGCGGCATGGCCGCCTGCTGCCGGGCGTAGGCCGATCGGCCCGCGTAATCCCGCTCCACGCTTTCCAGCGCGTCCTCGGCATCCTCCCGCATGGCCCGCAGCCTGTCCAGATACCGGATGAAGTCCTCCGCCTGAAAAAAGAAGCTCCGCCGGGGCCGCTGGCCGAACACCGTCTGGAAATCCCCCGCGCACCGCTGGCAGGCCTGCTGCTTGGGCGACTTGGCCCCCGCGCCCCCGTCGATGCGCACCGCGCGGGTCAGCGCGGCCAGCAGCTCCATCAGGGTGGTCTTGCCGGTGCCGTTGTCCCCGCACAGGATGGTCACGGGATGGGTCAGCGTCCATTCCTCCAGGGCGGAGATCACCTCCGTCTGCCCGGGATACCCGCTGTCGTGCAGACGGTATTTGCGCCGGATGGCGCGCAGCATCACGTCGCCCATCAGTACAAAAGCTCCCCGGGCCCATAGCCCTCCGGCAGCGGCTCCTCCTCCAGGAAGGCGAAGTCCTCGTCCTCCAGAATCGGCAGGAAGTACGCGTAGGGCGTGCGGTCGAACTCGCACCCGTACCCGCTGGCCCCGAACCAGCCGCCCTCGTGGGCCTTCAGGTTCAGATCCCGGGCGAACTTGGTGCGGTTGGAGCAGTCATGCACCAGGATGGGCCAGCCCTCCTCCGCCGCCGTGCGCATCAGGCGAAGGGTCAGCTCCCGGCTCCAGATGGGGGATATGTACCCGTGGCGGCAGATGTAGAGGTTCTCCCCGGCGTAGTTGTCGATGTTGTTGGGGTTCAGGTGGAGCTCCGCACAGTTCATGAAGTCCAGCCCCGTGGCCAGAATCGCGTCCTTCTTTTGCATGAACGCCTCGAAGAATTCCGGGGTCATGGGGGTCTCGATGCCCACAGTGGGGATGTAGCGCTTCGCCAGGGCGATGTTGCGGATCACGCTGTCCGCGCAGCCCGAGGCCCCCAGGTTGAAGCGCAGCTCATCCAGACCCGCCGCGCCCAGGGCGCGCAGGTTTTCCTCCGTGGCCAGGGTGCCGTTGGTGTACATGTGCTGATGAATCCCCGCCTCATGGAAGCGGCGGATGATGCCGTAGTACTTCCCGATCTCCATGAAGGGCTCCAGGTACACGTAGGACACCCCCGTGGGCCGGTTGCCCATGGAGAGCAGCAGCGGCACGTCCTCCTCCCGGTACTTGCTGCCGCCGATCTCCCACATGCCCTCGCCGATGGGCGGCTGGCAGTCCAGCTCGCCGTAGTTGTAGCAGAATTTGCACTGGATGTTGCAGCGGTTGGTCTTGCGGATGGCGCTCAGCCCCGTGCCCGTCAGGCAGGAGCGGCAGCCGGGGGAGAACTTTTCCGCCGGACCCACGAAGTACGTGCGGCCCTGCAGGCTTTGCAGACCCGGAATCTGCGCCATCAGCTCCTGCTGGCGGCGTTCCTCCGCCTGCTCGATCTGCGCGAACACCGCGTACACAATCTCCTCCTGCCGGGGAAACAGCGTCTCCTCCTCGGGCAGCTGGGCGAAGAATTCAAACCACATCAGCGCGTCGCGCTTGGAAATTTTCATCAGGCCGATCCTCCTCATCCGCCGGAGCCCGGCGGGCAGTCGCCCTCATTATACCACGCCCGGCCCCGGGGGTAAAGGCCTGCCGGAAGGGTTGACAACTTCCCCGCCGCAGACTATAATGTACTTAATACATCCGGTCGCGCAAATGCCGGAAAATCAACGCTTCGCCCGGATGCATGATACAAGTTGTATCAATACGACTGAAAACTTGCGGAGGTGCGCCATGCAGATCTGTGTCTATGATTCACCCGCCCAGGTGGGCCAGGCGGCGGCTACGCTGATCGCCGCGCAGCTGATCCATCGCCCCGACAGCGTTCTGGGCCTCGCCACGGGATCCTCGCCCATCCCCACCTACCAGCATCTGATCGCGCTCCATCGCCAGGGCGTGGTGGACTTCTCCCGGGCGACCTCCTTCAACCTGGATGAATACGTGGGCATCCCCGAGGAGCATGCGTGCAGCTACCACCGCTTCATGAACGAGGAGCTCTTCGACCATGTGAACATCCGCCGGGAGGCCG
This sequence comes from Aristaeellaceae bacterium, assembly GCA_051886675.1. Taxonomy (GTDB): domain Bacteria; phylum Bacillota; class Clostridia; order Christensenellales; family Aristaeellaceae; genus UBA11524. The sequence goes on along the minus strand of JBJEYH010000170.1, from coordinate 91 downwards.
TGCACGTCCCCAACGGCAACGCCCCCGACCTGGCCCTGGAGGGCGCGGCCTACGACGCGGCCATCCGCGCGGCGGGGGGCATCGACCTGCA
>JBJEYH010000169.1:0-4976 GCA_051886675.1 Aristaeellaceae bacterium | reverse complement strand
TCCAGCGCGCTGAGAATCCGCTGGCCCAGGGACTTCTCCCCGTCGGTGATGTCCGAGGAGGCGGTTTCCTCCCGCAGGGTCACGTCCACCGTGGCGTAGCTGACCTGCCGGTCGGTGCTGTTCAGGCTGGACTGCAGCCGGTCGATCTGGTACTGGGTGTCGGCGATCTGGCTCTCCAGGGCCAGCAGATCGCTGAGATCGGCGGCGTCGGTCACCAGATCCAGCAGCCGCTCCATGAGCGCCTGCTGGGTCTTCAGCCGGGCCTGGGTGTCGTAGTAGCTTTCGGTCACGTCGGTGGCGGATTCATCCCGGCTGATGACCCGCCCCAGGCCGGTGGCGCCGGAAAGGTACGCATCCAGCTGCTCCGCCGGGATGCGCAGCGTCAGGTAGGCCCTGCGCAGGCCGGAGGACATGATGCTCTCCGAGGAGTAGGATACCCAGCCGCCCAGCTCCTCGCACTGGCGGCGCAGGCTGCCCAGGCTCTGCTCGTAGCTCTGGGTGCCAAGGGTCAGGCTCACCGTGCGGATGATCTTCTGCTCCTGCTCCGCGACGGCGCTCCCGCTGGCGACGCCGGCGGCCTCGTCGGTGTAGACGGTGTAGTCCGCGCCATCGTCGTAGGCGGCGCTGCGGAGCATCAGGGTGTTGCCCGTGGCGTCGTAGTCCTGGACGCCGTACAAATCGGCGCTGTACTCCTGCGATGCGGCGTTGGGCGACAGCGCGTCGCGGGTGAGCAGCGTGCCGCCCAGCACGAATACCACCGCGGCGGCTGCGGAGAGCAGGCGTGTCCACTGCCTGCGGGGTCGGGATGCATCGGGCTTGTTTTCCATGGCGGCTTCCTCCACACGTTTTGTCCACGCCCGATGGAAGTCCTCCGGCATGGGGGGAACGTCTTCGCTCAGGCGGGCAAGGTCATCCTGGAGGCCGTCGAGGGCGCGATGCCGGGCTGCGCAGGCCGGGCAGACATCCTCGTGCTGGCGGAGCAGCGCTTCCTCCGCCGGGGTCAGGGCGCCCTCCAGGGATTTCTCCAGGAGGACGGCGTATTCACTGCAGGTCATGGGGCTGTCCTCCTTTCACCCTGTTGGACGCGTTTTTCCCCGGAAGGTTCCCGCATGCGGGAAAGAATTTCCGCCAGCTTCACCCGGGCGCGGTTCAGGCGGCTCTTGACCGTGCCCACCGGAGAACCGGTGATCCGGGCGATTTCCTCGTAGGGGCGGTTTTCCAGGGCGGAGAGGATCAGCACGGTGCGCATGTCCTCCGGCAGGCTGTCGATGGCCCGGGCCACCTCGTCCGAGTCCTCCCTGCGGAGGAGGGATTCCTCCGGGGTGGGCGTGGGGGCGGGAGGATCGAAGCCCGCCTCGGTCAGGGTGGTCAGGGAGGCGTCGTCCCGGCCACGGCGGCGGCGCAGAAAATCCAGGCAGCAGCTGACGCAGATGCGGTACAGCCAGGTTTCCAGCGCGCAGTCCTGCCGGTAGCCGGGCAGGGCGCGCCAGGCCTTGACCATGGCCTCCTGCGCGCAGTCGCCGGCATCCTCCCGGGAACGGGTGTAGCGCCAGCAGACCCGCCAGATCAGGCCTTCATGGGGCGTGATCAGCCGCTCAAAGGCAGCGGCATCACCCTTCTGCGCCCGGCGCAGGGTGACGTCATCCATAGGAGCACCTCGCTTTCAGGGAGAAATGTCTGTATCAGGTAAACGAACGGGCGGGCCGGTTTGTTCCCGTCTACAGCATAGCACAATCAGGGGAGAAATGCTACTGCCCGCAGGGCTTGACAGCCTGCTGTGCAGCCTGTATGATGGGTGCATCCATCATACACAGGGAGAAATAAGGACAATGAGCAGTAGAATCGTGTACCTCAATGACGGCGAAATGGGCGTGATCAACGGCGGCGGCGCGTCTACGCTGACCAGCCAGCGCATGGCGCAGTATCAGCGGACCCTGCGGCAGCTGGAGGAGCAGCATGCCTGGAAGACCTCCGGCGCGGGGGCGCAGTTCATGGGGCAGACCAACCCCTATGCCGGGGCGGACGATCAGAGCGCGGCCTGCCGCGTGACGGCCCTGACCGGCCTGCACGGCCAGCTGCTCTACGCCCTGACCACCCCGGAGATGGGCGGGCTGTACCTGAAGGATCCCCTGGACGACGGGGCCCAGGAGGGCAACTGGTACAGCGACCGGAGCTTCTTCGTGCGGGACATGGACGCCCATGGCGGGCAGATCGCCCTGGCGCTGGACAGCGTGGGGGGAGAGTGCCACATCGCCCTGATGGAGGAGGATCGTCCCGCCTACCGGGTGATCACCCAGGGGGACACGGTGGACACCGCGCCCTGGCTGTCCCGGCGGGAGAAGGACGTGCTGTACTACGCCTCGGTGGGCAACGGCAGGAATGAGGATGGCATGATCCTGGCCCAGGGCCCCAGCGCCATTCTGCGGCTGAACCTGGCCACAGGCGGGCTGACCGAGCTGATGGCGGATGATCATACGGACTACCTCCGCCCCCGGGAGGCTCCCGACGGCGCGCTGTATTTCATCCGCAGGCCCTGTCAGCAGAAGGGAAACCGCCCCCTGTCCCTGGGGGAGAAGGCGAAGAACGTGGGCGCGTTCTTCCGCGGGGTGGGGATGTTCTTCCGGGCCATTGCCGATCCCAAGGGGGCGGCGAACAGCAAGCCCGTCCTGTCCGGCGGGGCGAAGGCCATGCATCAAAACCGCACCCTGGAGGGGCAGACGCTGGACGTGAGCCTGCCGGCGGATCCCGCGGAGCAGGACAGGGGCTGCGTGCCGGACAGCTGGGCGCTGATGCGCCGGGCCCCGGACGGTATGCTTACGGAGGTGGCCCGGGGCGTGGCGGACTATGCCTTCGACGGGGACGCGCTGGTTTACTCCGACGGGCGGCGGATCTTCCGCGTCCGGGAGGGCCGCCGGGAGAAGCTCTGCCAGGGAACCTTCATCAGCCGGCTGGCGGTGCTGGAGGACTGACGGTGGAAAAATGAACAAATCGTGAATTGTCAGCACTCGGCGTCGTCGAGTGCTAATTTTCTCTTGCAATTCCGGTTGGGTGGTGATACAATACCCATCGAAGCCCGGGAGGCGTTGCCTTTGGGCCGAACAGAGCAAGGAGGAAAGTACCATGGCATTTGATACGGAAAAGGGCAGCGTATCCATTGACGCGCAAAATATTATGCCGGTGATCAAGCGCTGGCTGTATTCGGATAAGGACATTTTCCTGCGTGAGGTGGTCAGCAACGGCTGCGACGCCATCACCAAGTTCCGCATGCTGAACCCCGGCACCGAGGAGCCCATGAGCGTCCATGTGACCGTGGACAAGGAGAACAAAACCATCGCCATCAGCGATACCGGCATCGGCATGACCGCCGACGAGGTGCGCCGCTACATCAATCAGGTGGCCTTCTCCAGCGCGGCGGAGTTCCTGAAGAATTTCGAGGGCGACAAGGACAAGGGCGATATCATCGGCCATTTCGGCCTGGGCTTCTACAGCGTGTTCATGGTGTCGGAGAACGTGGAGATCGAGACGCTGTCCTGGGAGGAAGGCGCGGAGCCCGTGCACTGGGAATCCGCCGACGGCATGACCTTCACCATGACCCCCGGCTGCCGCAATGAGCACGGCACCACCATCATCCTGCATATCGCCGAGGAGGAGAAGGACTTCCTGGAGGTGTACCGCGTCCGGGAGATTCTGGACCGCTACTGCGGCTTCATGAACGCGCCCATCTACCTGGAGGACGCCAACGCCAAGCCCATCGAGCGGGAGGAAACCGTGGAGGGCGAGACCAACGAGGACGGCACCCCCGTCAAGCGCAAGGTCGTCGACATGCCCCAGCCCCGCCTCATCAACGAGACCCAGCCCCTGTGGCTCAAGCGGCCCAGCGAATGCACCGAGCAGGAGTACAAGGACTTCTACCACAAGATGTTCGGCTACGAGGATCCGCTGTTCTGGATTCACCTGAACGTGGACTATCCCTTCAACCTGAAGGGCATCCTGTACTTCCCCCGGCTGAACAACGACTTCGGCGTGCATGAGGGCCAGGTGAAGCTGTTCTCCGGCCAGGTGTTCGTGGCGGACAACGTCAAGGAGGTCATCCCCGAGTTCCTGATGCTCCTCAAGGGCGTCATCGACTGCCCCGACCTGCCCCTGAACGTGAGCCGCTCCTTCCTGCAGAACGACGGCACCGTCAAGAAGATCTCCGCCCACATCACCAAGAAGGTGGCGGATCGGCTGACCGGCATGTTCAACACCGAGCGGGAGACCTATCAGAAGTACTGGGACGACATCGCTCCCTTCGTGAAGTTCGGCTGCATGAAGGATCCCAAGTTCTACGAGAAGGTCAAGGACGTGCTGCTGTACAGGACGGTCAAGGGCGAATACCTGACCCTCAGCGAGTACAGGACCCGCAACGAGGGCAAGGCCGACAAGAAGGTCTACTACACCAACGATCCCAAGCGGCAGGCGGCGTCGGTGGAGCTGTACAGCCAGCGGGAGATCGACGTGGCGGTGCTGGATCACATCATCGACGCGAACTTCCTGTCCTTCATGGAGTACAGCGGCGGGGCGGACGTGACCTTCGCCCGTGTGGACGCGGACGTATCCGGCCTGACGGAGGACACCGAGGAGGGCAAGGATCTGGATGGCGACAGGCTGGAAGCCATGTTCCGCAAGGCCCTGGGCAAGGATGACCTGACCGTGAAGCTGGAGGCCCTGGCCAACGCCGAGCTGACCGCCATGGTCACCGAGGACGAGCAGAGCCGCCGCTTCAAGGAGATGAGCCGGATCTACGGCCAGTCCTTCCCCATGACGGACCGGTTCACCCTGGTGCTCAACCGCCGCAGCGCCACCGTGCAGGCCCTGGCCCAGCGCGACCCGGAGGACGAAACCACGGTCATGCTCTGCCAGCAGGTGTACGACCTGGCCCGCATGGCGGCCCAGCCCCTGGAAGCCGAGGAAATCACCGCCTTCCTGACCCGCAG
>JBJEYH010000168.1:0-22686 GCA_051886675.1 Aristaeellaceae bacterium | reverse complement strand
CCATGGTTCGTACCATCGTAGGCGCCAACTGGGGCGACGAGGGCAAGGGTAAGGTTACCGATCTGCTGGCGGAAAAGAGCGACGTGGTCGTTCGCTTCCAGGGCGGCGCGAACGCCGGTCATACCATTATCAACGAGTATGGCAAGTTCGCCCTGCATCTGCTGCCCTCCGGCGTGTTCCATCAGAATGTGGTGAACGTCATCGGCCCCGGCGTGGCCCTGAACATCGAGGCCCTGCTCAGCGAGCTGGAATCCCTCACCAGCCGCGGCGTGCCCATGCCCAAGCTGCTGATTTCCGACCGCTGCCAGGTCATGATGCCCTATCACATCGACTTCGACAAGTTCGAGGAGGAGCGCCTGGGCAAGAGCGCCTTCGGCTCCACCAAGAGCGGCATCGCCCCCTTCTATACCGACAAGTACGCCAAGGTGGGCATCCAGGTCTGCCAGCTGTACGACAGGGAGATCCTCCGCAGCCGTCTGGAGATCGCGCTGGTGAAGAAGAACTGCCTGCTGGAGCATCTGTACCACAAGCCCGCCATTGATCTGGACGCCCTGATGGCCCGCCTGGAGGAGCTGGCGGAGAAGATCCGCCCCATGGTGTGCGACACCACCCTCTTCCTGCACAAGGCCAACCAGGAGGGCAAGACCATCCTGCTGGAGGGCCAGCTGGGTTCCCTGCGCGACCCCGACCATGGCATCTATCCCTACACCACCTCCTCCTCGCCCCTGGCGGGCTATGGCTGCGTGGGCGCGGGCGTGTCCCCCAGGGACATGACCGATATCGTCTGCGTGACGAAGGCCTATTCCTCCTGCGTGGGCGCGGGCGCGTTTGTCACCAAGCTGGAGGGCGCTGCGGGCGATGAGCTGCGCCGTCGCGGCGGCGACGCGGGCGAGTTCGGCGCCACCACCGGCCGTGCCCGCGACGTGGGCTGGTTCGACGCGGTGGCCACCCGTTACGGCGTGCTGGTGCAGGGCGCCACGGAGGTCGTGCTGACCAACCTGGACGTGCTGGGCTACCTGAAGGAAATCCCCGTCTGCGTGGCCTACGAGGTGGATGGCGAGCGCATCACCGACTTCCCCGCCACGCCCACCCTCATGCGCTGCAAGCCCGTGTATGAGACGCTGCCCGGCTGGGAGTGCGACATCCGCGGCATCAAGCGCTACGAGGAGCTGCCCGAGAACTGCCGCAAGTATGTGGAGTTCATCGAGAAGGCCTGCGGCTGCCCCATCAGGATGGTGTCCAACGGCCCCAAGCGCAACGAGATCCTCTACCGGTAAAGCCCATCAGGCAGGAGTGCCCCTCCTGCCTTTTCCACCGAGGAAAAACTTTAGCGATTTAGCACGATGAAAGGCGTGAGGCGGATGATCGCCATCATGGATTACGGCATGGGCAATCTGCGCAGCGTGCAGAAGGCCTTCGAGTACTTGGGGGAGCAGGCGGTGATCACGGATGATCCGGCGGCGGCGGCGAAGGCGAGCCATCTGGTGCTGCCGGGGGTCGGGGCCTTTGAGGATGCCATGGCCCGGCTGCAGCGGTCGGGGCTGGACAGGGCGCTGCTGGACGCGGCGCAGGCGGGGAAGCCGGTGCTGGGCATCTGCCTGGGAATGCAGATGATGTTTGAGCACAGCGAGGAGAACGGCTTCTTCGACGGGCTGGGCCTGTTCCCGGGGACGGTGACGCGTTTGACCGATCACGGGCTGAAGATTCCCCACATGGGCTGGAACAACCTTTCCACCCGGGACTGCCCGCTCTTTGACGCGGGCGATGACCCTTGCGTGTACTTCGTCCACAGCTACTGCATGGCGGACGTTTCCGACGAATGGACCGCCGCCACCTGCGATTACGGGCAGGTCTTCACCGCCGCGGTGTGCCGGGACAACGTGATGGCTACCCAGTTCCATCCGGAGAAGTCCGGTACAGCGGGGCTGAAAATGCTGCGCAGGTTCGCGGCGTGGAAGGGGGCGGCGTCATGCTGACCAAGCGGATCATTCCCTGCCTGGACATCCGGGACGGCCGGGTGGTGAAGGGCGTGAACTTTGTGGATATCCGCGACGCGGGGGATCCGGTGGAAGCTGCCGTCCGCTACAACGAGGCCGGCGCGGACGAGCTGGTGCTGCTGGACATCAACGCCTCCCACGAGGGCCGGGGAACCATGCTGGACGTGGTGTCCCGGGTGGCGGAGCAGGTGTTCATCCCCTTCACGGTGGGGGGCGGCATCCGGGAGCTCGGGCAGATCCGGGATATCCTCAGGCTGGGCGCGGACAAGGTGTCCATCAACAGCCCGGCGGTGCGCAACCCGGACTTCATCACCGAGGCGGCGCTGCGCTTCGGCAGCCAGTGCGTGGTGCTGGCCATGGACGTGAAGGCCCGCGCGGGCGGCGGCTGGGACGTGTACGTCAACGGCGGGCGGGTCAACACGGGCCTGGACGCGCTGGAATGGGCGGCGGAGGGCGTCCGCCGCGGGGCTGGCGAGATCCTGCTGACCTCCATGGATACCGACGGCGTGGGCGACGGCTTCGCGCTGGACGTGACAAGGGCGGTGGCGGATGCGGTGCCGGTGCCGGTGATCGCCAGCGGCGGCGCGGGGAAGCTGGAGCATTTCCGCGACGCGCTGACCGTGGGGCATGCGGACGCGGCGCTGGCGGCGACGCTGTTCCACTTCGGGATCATGAAGATTGCCGACCTGAAGGACTATCTGGCCCGGGAGGGCGTGCCGGTGAGGAGGACGTAACCATGGCCTACGAAAGCGGGCTTGCGCTGGGGCTGACCCCCTACGTGGCGGGGGAGCAGCCGAAAAACCAGCGGCTGATCAAGCTGAACACCAACGAGAATCCCTATCCGCCCTCACCCAAGGTGGCGGAAGCCCTGGCGGGGCTGACGGACACCCTGCGGCTGTATCCGGACATGGAGTCCACGGCCTTGCGGGAGGCCATCGCCCTGGTGAACGGCGTGCGGCCGGAGAACGTGTTCTGCGGCAACGGCTCGGACGAGGTGCTGGCGTTTTCCTTCGCGGCGTTCTTCGCGGGAAAAACCGTGCTGGCTCCGGACGTGACCTATTCCTTCTACCCGGTGTACGCCAGGCTCTTTGGCGCGGACTACCGCACCGTCCCCCTGCGGGAGGATTTTTCTGTGGATGCGGAGGGGCTGATGCAGGGCTGTCCCGTGGCGCTGGCCAATCCCAACGCCCCCACGGGCATGCTGCTGGCCGGGGATGCGGTGCGCCGCCTGGCGGAGCACACCCGCGCCCATGAGGCGGTGCTGCTGGTGGACGAGGCCTACGCGGCCTTCGCGCCGGAGACGGCCCTGCCCCTGCTGGCGGAATATGACAATGTGCTGATTGTGCGCACCTTCAGCAAGAGTCACAGCCTGGCGGGGCTTCGCGTGGGGTACGCCCTGGGCAGCGAGCGGCTGGTGAACGCCCTGCGCCGGGTGCGGGACAGCTTCAACAGCTATCCGGTGGACCGGCTGGCCCAGGCTGCGGCCCGGGCGGCCATTCTGGATGAGGACTACACCGCCGCCTGCGTGGCGAAGGTGGTATCCGCCCGGGAGGCCTGTCGGGCCCGCCTGACGGAGGCGGGGATCACCGTGCTGCCCAGCGCGACGAACTTCCTGTTCGTCCGGGCGGACGGGGAGGACGCGGCCCCCGTGCAGCAGGCGCTGCGGGCGGAGGGCATCCTGGTGCGGCACTTCTCCGCGCCCCGGCTGAAGCCCTGGCTCCGGGTAACGGTGGGCACGGCGGAGGACATGGACAGGGTTGCCGGCGCGCTGATCCGGCTGATCCGCGGATAACGGCAACAGCGTTCCGCCGATGCGGGCAGTGATCGAAATACAGTGAATCCGACCTGCGGCTGCAATCACAGGTCGGATTTTTTGCTGTGCATGGGGGTCGCTGCACCGTATGACGCAGTGAGGGGCGCGCCCCTGTCTGCCCGGCAAACCGGAGCTTAGTCAACAAAATGCTTCTTCATGAGCGCATACAGGGTTTGTCTGTCATCATCAGGCAGCAGAACCTCTTTTTTCAAAGCATAGTGATGCGCAAATTCGGCATCTGCGTAGGCGTGATGGTTAATGGATATGGCGTTTCTGTATCGTGGTCTCACATGCAAATGCAAGTGAGGATTCGGCGCTGCCTCTTTGTAAAAGCTGTTCAGCAGGCAGCTCCAGTTGCATAATTCAGCGCCCAATACGTCCTTATAGACGGATTCCAGTCTGTCAACCAGGGCTTTCAATTCAATCCATTCGGACATATTCAGCGCTGAAAGGCTTCCGCAGTGCCGGTTCAATACCACAATGCATCTGCCGGGATAATCCTGCACATCCGCCAGATAAACAGACCAATGCAGCGATTTGTGCAGCAGCCATTCGGATTCCTGATGATCACACCATTCGCACAGGCTCATCCTTCACACCCCAAAGATCGATTTGCCGCTTTGTCCGGTTTCATGCTGTCACATAACGGACGGGAGGATCGTCAGCCTTCCTTGATGCGCCCCAGCTGCTCGTGGGCGTGCTGCCCGTCCCGGAAGATGCGCAGGTATCCGCACACCGCCTGGGCGAAGTCCACGAAGGCATACCCCTGGGCGGTGATGAGGTTCCCGTCGGTCACCACCCGGGCAGGCACGAAATGCTCCCGGGGGAAGAAGTCGGCCAGGCCCATGTCCGCCAGCTTTTCCGGCGGGCAGGAGGTGGTGTAGCGGCGGTCGTCCAGAATGCCCGCCCGGGCCAGGAACTGCGGCCCGAAGCAGATGGCCCCCACCAGCAGCCCTCTCGCCAGGAAGGCGCGCGCCATGGGCGCGATGGCGTTCTGCTCCATGCGGATGGGCCCGCCGGGAATCAGCAGGGCCTCGTCCTCATCGGAGGGGGTGACGCCGGCAATGGGCAGGTCGGGCAGATACCGCAGGCCCGACTGGGCCGTGACGGGCGCGGTGTCCTCACTGACGGCCACGATCTCCCGGCCGCCGGTCATCCGCAGCCGCTGAAGCAGAACCGTCACCTCGAAGTCCGCCATATCCTGATAAATGTAGACGTAAATCCGTTTCATGGCTGCCTCCTTGACGCGAAAAAGTCCGTGATCAGCCGGGCGCATTCCGCCTCCAGCACCCCGCCCTCCCAGCGGGTGACGCCGTGCAGCGCCGCGTCGCCCGGCAGGTCGTACACGCTGCCGCAGCAGCCCTGGCGGGGATCCGCAGCCCCCCACACGCAGCGGCCCAGCTGGCTCATCACCATGGCGCCGGCGCACATGGGGCAGGGCTCCAGGGTCACGTAGAGCGTGCAGTCCCGCAGCCGCCAGTCCCCCAGCAGCCGCGCGCCCTCCCGCAGGCAGAGCAGCTCGGCGTGGGCGGTGGGATCATGGGTGGTCTCCCGCAGGTTGTGGGCGGCGCAGACCAGCGCATCGTCCCGCACCAGCGCCGCGCCCACGGGGATTTCCCCCAGTGCAGCGGCCTGCCGGGCCTGCTCGAGGGCCAGACGCATCCATCGCTCCATGGCGGACAGCTCCCTTCGGTGTAGATGGCAAAAGCGTACCATATTCCGCCGGAAAGCGCAAGCCTCCCCGCGGGCAGGAATTTGCCGCCTTCGGGACGAAATCTCCCGTGAATCGCGTTTGTTATGTATAACGGGAAAGGAGGCCGGCTATGCGGGCAATAGGACTTGCGCTGCTGCTGATGCTGCTGACGGGCTGCGCCCAGGCGGAGGACGCGCTGACGCTGCAGGCGGTGAACGTGGGGAAGGCGGATGCGCTGATCCTGCGCAGCGGAGGGGATACATACCTGATTGACACCGGCACGGAGGAAAGCTGGGGGCAGCTGTCCCGGGCGCTGCACAGCCAGGGCATCGGGCAGCTGACGGGGGTGATCGTCACCCACACCGATGGCGACCACGCGGGCGGCGCAGCGGCGCTGGCCCAGTCCTCCATCGGGGTGGGAACGTGGTACGCCTCCTGCTGGTACACCTGCAAGGAAAGCAAGCATCCGGTCATACAGGCCGCGGCGCTGCGGGGCGAGGAGGTCGTGTGGCTGTCGGCGGGGGACGCGCTGCCGCTGGAGGGCGGCACGCTGACGGTCATCGGCCCCACCGAGGAGGATCCCGACAAGGAAAACAACAACTCCGTGGTGCTGCTGGCGGAGCGTGACGGCGTGCGGCTGCTGCTGGCGGGGGACATGGAGTTCCCGGAGGAGAAGCTGCTGCTGGCCGGGAACCTGATTCCCGCCTGTCAGGTGCTGAAGGTGGGCAACCATGGCGAGTCCGACGCCACGTCCCCCGCGCTGATCGAAGCGGTGCAGCCGTCACTTGCGGTGATCTCCACCAACACCCAGGAGGAGCCGGACACCCCGTCGGCCCGGGTGATGAAGCTGCTGGCCGCGGCGGGGGCGGAGGTATGGCAGACCCAGGATGCGGAAGCCGGCGTGCTGGTGACGGTCTCCGGCGGAAGGGCGGAAGCGGCCTGGGCGTCCACGGCCCCGCTGCCGGAGGCGTCTCTGGGGATGGAGATTGCCGCCAAGGGCGACGACGATACCATCCGCCTGCGCAACACCTCGGATCAGGCCATCGACCTGACGGACTGGTTCATCCGCTCGGAGCGGGGCGGGGAAATCTTCGTGTTCCCCGGGGGCGCGGTGATTCAGCCGGGTCAGATGATCACGGTGGTCAGCCAGTCCTCGGAGGGCAGCGGCGATTATCTCTGGCCGGATACCAAGGTCTGGCACAAGTCCAAGGAGGATCGCGCCATCCTCTGCGACCCCTACGGGCGCGAAATGGCGGACATGGAATAAACAAAAAAGCGCGGAAGCCATCCCTCGCAGGGAGACTTCCGCGCTGCGTGTATCCGGATCATTCGGCGCCCCGGGCCTTCTGCCAGTCGCTGAAGGAGCAGAATTCGTACGGGTCGGAGGAGGTGGCGACGGGCGCCATGCCCAGCATCTGGCTGACGGTCACCAGCTCGTAGCCCTCCTCCAGCAGCCAGGGGATCAGCTGCTCCAGACACCTCAGGTCCAGGGTGTTGGTGTGGAAGAGCAGGATGCTGCCGTTCTGCACGGCGCTGCGGCATTTTTCGAATTCGGTCTGGCTCACGTCCCAGAGGATGGCGTGCTCGAAGCCCAGGGCCTGAATCATGCCGTTGACGTGGTTCTTGCCGTTGCGGTTCATGTGGCCGTAGGGCGGCCGGAATACCTGCATGGGATAGTGATAGCCCAGAATTTCGTCCAGGCAGGCCTGGGCGCGCATGACCTGGTTGTAGATGGAGGGATTGTCCAGCTCGGGCAGGTCGCAGTGACCGTAGGTATGGTTGCCCAGCTCGTTGTGGGAGGCCGCGATGGCCTGCCACAGCTCCGCGTCCTGGGCGTCCAGGTTGATGCCCAGGATGAAAAAGGTGATGGGCACGTTGTACTGCATGGACAGCTCATAGGTCTGGCGGACGTAATCGATGTTGAAGCAGTCGTCGATGGTGATGGCCACCTGCTTCAGCTCCCGGTCGCCGTTGCGGACCAGGAAAGGGGCCTCCCAGGCCATGGCGGAGACGGACAGCATGGTCAGCGTCAGGCAGAGCAGCAGCGCAGCGCACTTTTTCACGGGGGAATCATCCCTTCTTGCTCGGTGATGGGGCGACCTGAAAAAAGCGGCGGAATCCGCCGCTGGCCAGCCGGAAGAAGCGTGCGAGCGTGACCGGTAAGCCGAGTTCTGTCGTGGACGATCATCTATCCAGGCCTGGCGTCGCCGCGCAGGCTCAAGCGATTGCGGGGAATACGGCGGGCAACCGCATCATCCCCATTGCATCTTGCACCAGGTGGGGTTTACATCACGGACGAGTCGCCAGGCCGTGGGTGAGCTCTTACCTCGCCTTTCCACCCTTGCTCATCCTTGCGGATGGGCGGTATATCTCTGTTGCACTCTCCTTGGAGTCGCCTCCACCAGCCGTTAGCTGGCACCCTGCCCTATGGTGCTCGGACTTTCCTCATACCTTGCGGCACGCGATCGTCTGGTCACCTCGCACGCTCATTATCATAACGGTTTTCCGGAAAGTTGTCAAGGGGGCGCGTCCCCCGGGACGGATTGACAGAACGGATCGGCCGATCTATAATGAACCTATCCATATTTTGCTGTCAGGAGGGATTCATGATGAAACGCTGGAAATCCGCCATGCTGGCCATCGCCCTTGTCCTTGCGCTGAGCGTGTGCGCGACGGCGCTGGCCGTGGACTATGTGCAGGGCAACATCCCCGGCATCCTGATGCCCCTGGAGGACGGTACGCCGTTGGTCATCCTGTATGGCGAATCGGTGCCCGAGGGTCAGGAGGACGATAACACCACCGAGTTTCTCGTCGTTGTGCAGCGGGAGAGCGGCGAATGCGTCGCCTATCTGCTGGTCACCAATACCACCACGCTGCTGGACGCCATTCTGGATACTGGCGTGGGCGAGGCGGAGGAAGCGGCCTGGGGCTACAACATTGTGGTCATGGATGATATCCGGGCCAGCTATCAGGAGAACGGCGCCTGGTGGGATATCGAGTACCTGGATCCCGAAACCAGCAAGCTCGAGCGTCTGATGACCGGCGTGCAGGATACCCCCATCACCAGCGACGACTGCTACTTCTTCTCCTACTGCCAGTAACGGGCATAGCCCCGGGGCACAGGCGCGGCAATGCGTCTGTGCCTTTTTTGCTGCCGGGAGGCCACGGTCAGGGCTGGAGGAAGCTCTCCTGCCCGTCCCGGTGGAGGAGGATCCGCTGCCCGGCGGCCCATGCGGGGGGCAGGAGCGGCTCCGGCGGCTGATACCAGTGCAGGGTGGGCTTGGCCGGATCGCCGGTGGGGATCAGCGCGTTCTCCGCGGCGAGGATGGGCATGGCGTTGGGGCTGCGCATCCGCGTGAAGCGGCCCGACACCACCTCTCCCGTGACGATGTCCGTCCACTGTCCGGGGGGCAGCTGCGCGCTGGCCACGCCTTCCTCCGACAGCGGGCAGGCCAGCAGCGACGGCCCCAGCCGGAAGGCCCCGGACAGCTCCTCCGGCGCATCCACGGCCTGCAGGCAGGGCAGCAGGTTCGTCTGCCACTCAAGGCAGCGGCGCAGCACGTTTCCGGGCAGCGCGTCCTCCATCAGGTGACGGAGGGTCAGTTCGGCGGGAATGGCTTCCCCGCGGAACACGGCCTCGCTGACGCGCATCAGGTAGGCCGTGCGGCCGCGCAGACCGTCGAAGCGGGGTGTGGGCTCCTCCGTGAAGCCCATGAGGGGGATGTCCTGCATGTCCAGCAGGCGGGCGGCCTCGGCCCGAAGCAGCGCGTCCGCCGGGGCGGACAGCCAGAGTCCTGTGCGCATGGAATGCGCCTCCTTTTCCGGATGCTTCTGCCAGTATAGCAGACCGCCGGGGCCTTGGCAAGAAATCTTGGCTGGGCGGCTTGAAATTGGGCAGGAGTATGGTATAATATATATTCACCAAATGCATGATGATGGAGGGGATGGACATGCGCAGCATGACGGGCTGCGGCCGCTGCCAGCTGTCCGGCGGGGCCTGGGAGGCCACGGTGGAGCTGCGGGCGGTGAATCACCGCTTCCTGGACGTCAGCTGCCGGCTTCCCCGGAGTCTGAGCTTCCTGGAGGACAAGCTGCGCAAGCGTCTGGCCCTGACCATGAAGCGCGGCCATGTGGACGTGTTCGTCACGGTGAACCGCACGGACGGCGGCAGCCGCCAGGTGAACACGGACGAGGGCCTTGCCCGGGCGTACCGGGAAGCGGCGTCGCGGCTGCGGGACGCCACCGGCGCGGCGGATGATCTGACCGTGGCGCGGCTGATGGCCCTGGAGGGCGTGGTGACGGTGACCGAGGCCGACATGGACGAGGAGGCCGTGACCGCCCTGGTGCTTCAGGCGGAGGACGGCGCGCTTGCCCAGCTGGACGACATGCGCCTCCGGGAGGGCGGAAGCCTGCGGGAGGATCTGTCGGCGCACCTGACGAAGGCGGAGGGCCTGCGGGAGAAAATCCTGGCCCGTGCGCCGCTGGTGGTGGAGGACTACCGCGAGCGGCTGAATGCGCGGCTTCGGCAGTGGCAGGTGGAGCAGGCGGATCCCGCGCGCCTGGCCCAGGAGGTGGCCCTCATGGCCGACCGCTGCGCCATTGACGAGGAGCTGGCCCGGCTGGACAGCCACTTCGCCCAGATGCGGCGGTACCTGGCCGCGGAGGGGGAGATCGGCAAGAAGCTGGACTTCCTGGTGCAGGAGATGAACCGGGAGGCCAACACCATCGGCTCCAAGGCCAACGACGCCGTCATCGCCCAGACCGTGGTGGATCTCAAGAGCGAGATCGAGAAGCTGCGCGAGCAGGTTCAGAATGTGGAATAATCCGCCGATACAGAGGAGGAAATGCATGGAGTCTCAGCGCAAGGGCATGCTGCTGGTGGTGTCCGGCCCGTCAGGCGTGGGCAAGGGCACCCTGCTGGACAGGCTGATGAAGGAAGATCCGACCTTCGGCTTCTCGGTGAGCGCAACCACCCGCGCGCCCCGGGATTATGAAATCCCCGACGTGCACTATCACTTCATCACCGAGGAGGCCTTCGACCAGCTGCTTGCGCACAACGCCTTCCTGGAGCACGCCACGGTGCATGGTCACCGCTACGGCACCCTGCTCAGCGAGGTGGAGCAGCGGCTCCGCCAGGGGATGAACGTGCTGCTGGACATCGACACCCAGGGGGCGCTGAGCGTCATGGCCCAGGTGCCCGAGTGCGTGAGCCTGTTCATCCTGCCCCCCAGCTACGAGGCGCTGCGGCAGCGGCTGCTGGGGCGGCATACCGAATCCCCCGAGGAAGTGGAGCGGCGGCTGAACAATGCCCGCGGCGAAATCGCCCGGAAGGGCCTGTACCGCTACAACATCGTCAACGACAACCTGGACGCGGCCTATGACCAGCTCAGGTGCGTGGTGCAGGCGGAGAAGCACAACACCCTCCGCTATACGCCGGAAGTCCCCGAAGCCTGACGTCCCCTGCGACAAAGCCATCCGAACCGGATTGAACAGAAGGAGGAAACCATCATGTCCATTGTTGAACCCAGCGTCCTGGAGCTGCTGGAGCATGCCGATTCCCGTTACACCCTGGTGGTGGAGGCGGCCAAGCGCGGCCGCCAGATCGTCGCCGGCGGACAGCCGCTGATCGACGCCCAGGGCATGAAGCCCCTCAAGACCGCCGTGGAGGAGATCAATCGCGGCCTCATCACCTATGATGTGCCCGCGGAGGAAGAGGAGCCGGTGGAGGAATGAATCTCCAAGGCAGAGAGGTTGTGCTGGGCGTCACGGGAGGCATCGCGGCCTACAAGGCGGCGGAGGTGGTCTCCCGGCTGCGCAAAATGGGCGTGAACGTTCATGTCATCATGACGAAGAGCGCCGCGGAGTTCGTCCAGCCCCTGACCTTTGAAACCCTGTCCAACAACCCTGTCGTCACCGATACCTTCGACCGCCGCGCCCCCTGGGAGGTGGAGCACATCGCCCTGGCCAGGCGGGCGGAGGTGTTCGTCATTGCCCCGGCCACGGCCAACATCCTGGCGAAGATGGCCTGCGGCATTGCCGACGACATGCTTTCCACCACGGTCCTGGCCACCAGGGCGCCGGTGCTGGTGGCGCCCGCCATGAACACCGGCATGTGGACGGCGGATGCCACCCGGCACAACATGGAGATCCTCCGCGGCCGGGGCGTGCATGTGGTGGGGCCTGACGCGGGCTTTCTGGCCTGCGGGGACACGGGCTCCGGCCGGATGAGCGAGCCTGCGGAGATCGTCGAAGCCATCGCGGCCCTGCTGTGCCCGAAAACGGACATGGCCGGCCTGCGGGTGCTGATCACCGCCGGGGCCACCCGGGAGCGGCTTGATCCCGTGCGGTACATGACCAACGATTCCTCCGGCAAGATGGGCTTCGCCCTGGCGGCAGCCGCCAAAGCCCGTGGCGCGGAGGTGACGGTGGTGGCGGGATCCACCACGGCCAGGGAGCCCGAGGGCGTGACCATGGTGCGCATCGAGTCCACGCGGGAGCTGCTGGACGCGGTGACCGAGCGGGCAGAAGCCATGGATGTGATCATCCAGGCGGCGGCCCCGGCGGATTACCGCTTCGCCCGGCAGTACGACCAGAAGCTGAAGAAGCAGGCAGGCGCGCCCCTTGTGCTGGAGCTGGTGGAGAACCCGGACGTGGCGGCCGCGGTGGGTCAGCTGAAGCGCCCGGGGCAGACGCTGGTGGGCTTCGCCGCGGAGACGGAGAACCTGCTGGACAACGCCCGGCGCAAGCTGGAGAAGAAGAATCTGGACATGATCGTGGCCAACGACGTGTCCAGGCCGGGCGCGGGGTTCAATGTGGACACCAACATCGCCACGCTGCTGACGCGGGAGGGCGCCACGGAGTGTCCCCTGCAGCAGAAGACCCAGCTGGCGCACACGATCCTGGATCATGTGATGGCTCTGCGCAACGCCTGACCCCCAGGACAACGCGCAGCGGAAACGGGTCAAGGGGCGATGTCCCCTGCGCGGGGATGCCGCGGCAGCCCGGGGCAACACAAAACAGGAACCATAGGAAGCCCGTGCTTTCCGGCAGGCGACGAAGTTCGCCCGCGCCGGAAACGGCAGGTTCCGCAGCCCGCACAGGAACGCACCCTCGCCCCAAAAAACGCAAACAGGAAAGCCGGTACCTCCCTCATCAGGAGTACCGGCTTTTTCATGCCCTCCGTCACAGATTCTCCGTCAGCCACCGGCGCACAATGGCCCCGTCCCCCTCGCCCATGAAGGGATGCTCGCTGTCTTCCGCGATGGTCAGGGTGCAGCCGTGGGCCTCCGCAAAGCTGCGGATCACGTCCTCCGGCTGGAGATTGTCCTTCCCGGCGTAGAGGATGGCGGTGGGCGTGGCCCACCGGACAACGGGATGCTCCAGCACATACTGCCGGTAGTCCCAGGACAGCGTGTCGATGGGCGTGGGAATCTCCCGCTCCTGCCGCAGCCGCTCCTCCGTCACCCCGAACCAGACCATCATCTGCCCGATCAGCCAGCCCATGTCCACCATGGGCGACTGGAACAGGCATCGCCGGAAGGGCTGATCCTGCCAGGCGTGCAGGCTGAAGCACGCCCCCAGGCTGCAGGCAAAGAGCGACACCTCCCGCCAGCGGGGGAAGGCGTAGCCCCCGATAAGCCGCAGATCATGCACGCCGTGGGGGATATCGCAGGGGGTGGGCTCCTGCTGACGATCGCCGTGGCGGGGCAGATCGAAGCTGAGGGTCTGATACCCCCGCTCCTCCGCAAGGGCGGCGAATTCCTCCGCGTACTCCTTTCGCGACAGCTTTCCGTGCACGTGAATGTACACCCTGTCGGAGGGCTTCCCCCAGAGGATGGCGGGAATGCCGCCGATGCGCAGGGCTTGCCGGATCATGGGACGCTCCTTTCCCGGCGGAACACGCGCCGGATATCATCAAAGCCGCCTGCCGGAAGGGGCAGACGGCACAGGTTGCGAGGATGTATGGGAAGCCCCGGATGCCGCGCGGGGGCAGCCGGCCGGCTGTCCGCTCCGGCAGACAGGGGATGCGCCGGGCGCGCGGGAGGAGCAGCCGCCCTCCGCATGCTTTCAGCGCAGACTGCCCTCCAGACGCAGGAGGGCCGCCTTCATGTCCAGCCCGCCGCCGTAGCCCGTAAGGCTGCCGTCCGCGCCGATCACCCGGTGGCAGGGGATGATGATGCTGATGGGATTGTGATGGTTCGCGCCGCCCACGGCCCGGGAAGCCCGGGCGTTGCCCACACGACGGGCCAGCTCGCCATAGGTGATGGTCTGGCCGTAGGGGATCCGCTGCAGTTCCGCCCAGACCCGCAGCCGGAAAGCGGTGCCCACGGGATGCAGGGGCAAATCAAACACACGCCGCTGCCCGGCAAAGTATTCCGTCAGCTGCCGGACGCAGGCCGTCAGCAGCGGATCATCCGGCGGGGAGAGCGGCTCCCGCGTGCGGTTCACACCGCAGATGCCCGCCTCGTCCGCATCGATGCGCAGACGGCCTGCCGGGCTGTCCATCACGCAGAAGCTCATGCGTCCAGCGTCTGGTCGAAGGGCAGGGGCAGACGGTTGCTGCCATCCTCCCACAGCCGCTCCAGGTTGTAGTAGGCGCGATCCTCCTGGTGGAAAATGTGCACCATGATGTGGCCGTAGTCCAGCACAATCCAGCGGCCGTCCTGCTGCCCCTCGGTGCGGCGCAGGTTCAGGCCCAGCTCGGCCATGCGGTCGTCCACCTCGTCGGCCAGCGCCTTGACCTGGGTGGCGCTGCGGCCGGTGGCAATCACCATGTAGTCGCAGATGACGGTCAGGTGCTGCACGTTCAGGACCACAATATCGCGGCCCTTCTTGTTATAAATGACCTGGGCGATTTCCTGGGCGAGGGCTTGATCCTGCATGGTGACATCTCCTTTATTGCGTGATTCAGAGGTGATCGTTTCCTTCGGGCAGGGTGTGGAGCCAGCCAAGGGTCAGCAGCGTGTCCGGATGCAGCGCCTTGCCGCCCTTGCGCACATACTTGCTGGTGCCCTCCATGGAGGCGATCATCGCCCGGGGCAGGGACAGCTGCGCCAGCATGCGCACCTTCTCCAGCAGGGGATAGCTGGCCCGGGTGGGCTCGATCTTGTCGGCCAGGTAGACGGCCATGTCCATGGGGGTCATGCCCGGCTGGCCGGTGGTGTGGCAGCGGATGGCCTCCAGAATTTCGGGATCCTCCACGCCGTATTCGGTCTTCGCCAGATGCGCCCCCACGATGGAATGCAGCAGCGCGCCGCTCTCCATGAGGGACTCGTCCTCCGTGAGACCGTTGTCCCGGGCGATGGCCTGCATTTCCTTCAGGGGCAGGCACTTGGCGCAGTCGTGCAGCAGGGCGGCGGTCTCCGTCCGCAGGGGATCCAGATGATGCAGCATGGCCAGATGACGGGCCGTATCCGCCACGGCCAGGGTGTGGGCGAAGCGCTTGACGCTCAGCGCATCGAACAGCTTGTCCAGCCACTCCTCCGCCCGGGGGATCCGCGCCTCCATGCCGTAGAGCCCCTTCACCCCGCAGTACTCCCGCACGGGGACGGGCAGATCGGCGGCGGCACGGGTTTCCGACAGGGCGCGGCGCAGATCCGTGGAGGACACGTCCATGGGCTCCATGTCCAGGCTGATGAAGGCTGCGCCCTTCTCCTCCAGGGCGCGGCGCTCCTCCACCAGGGCGGCGGGGGTCACGTCCCAGGGACGGGGCGCCACCAGGAAGGTGCACATTTTCAGCACCTCCTCATAGCGCCGCCAGGTATGCAGCTCCATCAGGGTGTCCGCGCCGATGATGTAGAAGAAGTCAGCCTTGGGATTCTTTTCCCTGAGGATGGACAGCGTGTCCACCGTGTAGATCACGCCTTCCCTGTCCAGCTCCACCCGGCTGGGGGTGAGGGCTTCCTCCTGGGCGCAGGCGGCGCAGACCATTTTCCAGCGATCCTCCGCCGGGGCGATATGATGCTTGTGGGGCGGGTTACCCGTGGGCAACACCAGCACCCGGTCAAGCCCGGCCTGCTCCCTGGCGGCCAGCGCCATGCGGATGTGTCCCGTGTGAATGGGGTTGAAGGTACCGCCCATGATACCGATGCGTTCCTTGGCCAACCTCGGATGCCTCCTTTTGTACTGATACCTATTATAAACGATTTTTGGGCAACATAAAAGGGGGTAATTTACAAAATCGCGATGAAACGGGGAGGGGCAGGGATGGAGCAGTATCTGCGCAGGAAGCGTCTGAGCAGCGTGATGGATGAGCTGGGGCTGCGGGCGCTCATCGCGCTGGGGTCGGTGATGTGGTTTGTGCGGCTGTGGGGGCTGGGAATGCCCGCGCTGCTGGCGGGGCTGGCGCTGGGGCTGATGGGTCAGATGGCGCTGACCCGCTGGCGGCGGCGGGCGGTGGAGCGGCGGGAGCAGGCGCTGCGCTGCCGGCTGGGGGGCGAAATGCTGCTGGAGGACATGCTGCTTCAGCCTCCGCGGCGGGCGCACTTTCAGGCGGCGATGCTGCTGGGGCAGCGGTATCCCATCAGGCTTGAGCGGGTGACGGAGGACGGCATGCTCTGCCAAAGCGGCGGGGAGCGGCTGCTGGTGGCCTGCCTGCGCAAGCCGCCGGAGCGCGAGGCCACCCCGGAGGATCTGCTGGCCAGCCAGCGGGCATGCAAGGCTCACGGGGTCAGCCGGTGCGTCCTGTGCCTGACCTGCAGGTGCTCCGCCGAAGCCCGGGCCTGGGCGGAAACCTCCGCCGTGCCGGTGCGCATCATCAGCCGGGACACCATGCTCGCCCTGGCGGGACAGGCCAGCCCCGCCACCGACGCGCAGCTGATCTCCCTGGGCAAGCGCAGAAACCGCCCCGTCCCCGGCGGAAGCGTTCTGCGGACGATCCTGGATCGGGGCAAGGCGGGGCGGTACATGTTCTACGGCACGGCGATGGTGCTGCTGTACGTGGTGACGGGGCTGAAGTGGTATCCGCTGCCGGGGCTTGCGCTGGTGCTGCTGGCGGTGACGAGCCGGTACCTGGCCCGGGAGGACGGCCCGCTGTGAGGGGCGCGGCAGGGGGCGGGGAGCAGCCAGCCACCGGGGAGGATGCCCGCGGCCGAGGGGCCCGGCGGATGCTGCCTGTCGCGGGCGCGTGCCCTGCGCGTTCGGCTGCGGCAGCATGGCAGGGATGGCCGACGCGTCGAGGGCCGGGCTTCCGGCAGTGGCGCGCTGATGCTTCCTCCGGCGGGAAACGCGGGGATGGAACGGGGCCTGGGACGGCGGGCAGGATGGACGGGCCTTCGTCGCGCGGGGGGCTGGAACCGCCCGTGGCGCAAGTACGCCTTGTGGCAGCGGACGGGCCGTCGCGGGGGATGGAACCGCCCGTGGCGCAAGTGCGGCATGCGCATCGGACGGGCCTTCGCGGGGGATGGAACCGCCCGTGGCGCAGGCGCGCCTTGCGGCAGCGGACGGGCCGCCGCGGGGGATGGAACCGCCCGTGGCGCAAGTGCGCCTTGCGGCATCGGACAGGCCTCCGCCGCGGGGGATGGAACCGCCCGTGGCGCAGGCGCGCCTTGTGGCAGCGGACGGGCCGACGGTGCGGGAGGGATGCTTCCGCCGGGGGAGGCTCACCCTTCCCGCAGCAGACGGGCCAGGATGGCAGCGGTGTCGTCCATCTCCTGCTCCGTGTTGTAGATGCCCACGGAGGCCCGCACCGCGCCGCTGCGCAGCGTGCCCAGCCAGGTGTGGATGGAGGGCGCGCAGTGCAGGCCGCCCCGCACCGCCACGCCGGAGCGGTCCAGGTCATCGGACAGGGCGCTGACGTCCATGCCCCTGGGGACAAAGCTGACGATGCCCATTTTCGGCGCATCCGGATGGCCCAGCAGCGTCAGACGGTCCATGCCTTCCAGCTGGCTGCGCAGATGCCGGGCCAGATGCTGCTCGTACTGGTGGATTTCCGCCTGATGCGCCCGCACGAACTTCACCCCGGCCAGCAGCCCCGCGATGCCCGGCAGGTTCAGCGTGCCGCTCTCGTAGCGGTCGGGGAGCAGGTCGGGCTGGCGAAGGCTCTCCGACGCGCTGCCCGTGCCGCCGCACAGAAGCGGCTCCGGATCCATGCCCTCGCCCAGGATCAGCACCCCCGTGCCCTGCGGCCCCAGCAGCCCCTTGTGGCCGGGCATGGCGACCATGTCCGCGTTCAGGGCGGAAAGGCTCACGTCCAGCATGCCGGCGGTCTGGGCGGCGTCCACCAGCAGGGGTATGCCGTTTTCATGGCATACGGCGCCAAGCCGGCTCACCGGCTGCACCACGCCGGTGACGTTGCTGGCGTGGCAGAGAATCACCAGGGCGGTTTTCGGGCTGATGAAGCGCTGCAGCGTGTGGGGCTGCAGGATGCCCGTTTCATCCGGGGGCAGCACCTGCACGGTGATCTGCCCGGCGGAGGCGTACCTGTCCAGCAGGCGCATGACGGCGTTGTGCTCCCCGTGGGAGCAGAGCACCTCGTCCCCCTCGTGCAGCGTGCCTGCGATGGCCAGGTTCAGGCTCTCGGTGCAGCTGTGGGTGAAGATGACCCGCTCGCTCTGCCCGATGCCGGCAAGCTCCGCCAGCTCCTCCCGGCAGCGCTGCACCACCCTCCCCGCGCATACGGCCAGCCGGTGTCCGCCCCGGCCGGGATTGGCGCCCAGCTTATCCAGCGTGCCGGCCATGGCGCGGATCACCTGGGGAGGCTTTGGGTAGCTGGTGGCTGCGTTGTCCAGATAGATCATGCGTCCGCCTCCTTGCGCCCATGCACCTGCGGGCGTCTTTCCGTATATCCTAATGCTGAGGGAGAGGAGGTAGAACCCATGGAGCAGCAATTCGGCATTGCGTCCTTCCGCTCGCGCCAGCAGGTGATGGCCTTCGAGCAGGCGCTGCGGCGCAGCGGCGTGAAGGCTGAAATTGTCAATACGCCCCGGGCGGTGGCGGCGGGGTGCGGGCTGTCCGTGCGCTACGCGCTGGCGGATGAAAAGGCGGTGGCGGAGGTATACCGCGCGGTGAAGCCGGGGAATCTGATCGGCTTCTACCGGGCGGAGCGGGCGACGGACGGCCGCCTGACCCTGCGTCCGACGGGCATGGCCGAGGGCTACAGCGGGTAAGGGGCAAAAGTTTTTGCGGAAATTTCGGGTTAGCCCTTGCATTTTCGCCGGGAACATGGTATTATATCTGTCGACGGTTCCCTATGTGCGGAATGGTTATGCCCATTCCATCGAATCCGCCGAGCAACCGGGCTTCGGGCATCGCCCATGCCGGATAGCAGTTTATTACAGCAGGAGGTGAATCGAGTTGCCGAACATCAAGTCCGCCAAGAAGCGCGTGAAGGTTTCTGAGAAGAAGAACCTGCGTAACCGTATGGTGAAGAGCGGCGTGCGTACTTCCATCAAGAAGTTTGAAGCCGCCCTGGCTGAGCCCGCCACCGCCGCCGCGCAGTTGACCGCTACCACCTCCGCGATTGACAAGGCTGCGGCCAAGGGCATCATCCACAAGAATGCCGCCAACCGCAAGAAGGCCCGCCTGGCCAAGCAGCTGGCCAAGGCTGCTGTGTGATCGCCGCAGGCAAGCGTAGATAAACTCCTTTCCGTCCCCCGACGGAGGGGAGTTTTTCTTTTGCGCCCGTCCGCCCACCCGCCGGGCAGGATTTCCGCCCTCCCGCGGCGAATTCTCCAGCATACGCCATGGCAGGTAGACAAATGTAAAATGTGCGAATCGCTGGAAGAAAAGCATGCCCTGGCGAGTTGTATGGGCGTAGAGACTGACGCGAGAAAAATGCGCCAGCTGGAAAAGGAGAAACACGCTGGATGATGAACACGCTGAAGAAAACGCTCGTACGCATGACGGCGCTGCTGACGGCGCTGTGCCTGATGGCCTCCTGCGCCGCGGCGGAGGAGACGCCGGACTTTTCCGCGATGCTGCCGCTGCTGGATCTGACGGCTTCCGCGGCGCTGCGGGTGGGGGAGGAGCCGGAAGCCATCACCCCGGATGGCACGCTGTCGGAAGGCTTTGTGTACAACTTCTTCCTGCTGGGGCAGAGCGCGGACGCCTCCCTGGGCATCACGGCGGATATGCTGCTGGATCCCGCGGCCCAGGCGGCGTACCTGACGCGGGCCTTCGCGGCGGGACAGCCGGCGCTCAACGGCATTCTGGCCTTTGAGGAAACCTACCCCTACATCGGCGTGCGGCCCATGGCCTCCGAGATGAACGACGCCGGGGACGCGGTGATCATCTACGGCGACCTGTACCAGGCGGACAAGCCCCTCTCCGCCATGACGGAGGAGGAATACATGCTCGTCACCTGGCTGGACAGGCGGGCCGTGGCCGAAATGCGCCGGGATGAGGACGCGCCGGGCGGCTGGAAGCTGTACGCCTTCTCCCTGGAGGCGGAGCTGATGATGGAGGAGGCCGCGCAGAACTATTTCGCCGACACCATGGTGGAATACATGAACGCGGATCTGGGCTTCGCGCTGCAGTACCCGGCGGTGTTCACCGAGGACACCATCACCGAGGACGCCACGGGCATCGCGGGCGCGCTTAAGGATGGCAGCGCCAGCTTCCATGCCCGGCGCAGGGCCAATGAGGACGGCTATACCCTGGAGAGCTACATGGCGCTTCTGGAGCAGGGCGCGCCCGGAGCCACCGCCTCCGTCAACGAGGCCAGCGGCTCCGGCCGGGTGATCAGCCAGCAGGCGGACGGCTCCACCCGGGTGGATATGGTCATCGTGACCGACCTGTGGATCTATGAGGCGCAGCTGTGCTACGCGCCGTCCCTGGCGGCGGATTTCGCCCTGTACAGCGACTATATGACCAACTCCTTCATGGCGGACGAGCTGGGCATCGGCTGAGGGGCGCCAGGCAAGTTTTTTCATCCCGAGCATAGATTGTAGGGACAACGAATCGGACAGGAGGATCGGAGAAATGTTCAAACGGATTCTGGCCATGTGCCTGGCGCTGATCATGTGCGTGGGCGTGCTGACGCTGCCCGTACAGACCGCGCAGGCGGCGACCACCACCGCCACGGTCAAGGGCGGCTGGCTGAGGCTGAGGGCGCAGCCCTCCTTTGATGCGGTGACCATCACCAGCTACTACACCGGCACGGTGGTGACGGTGCTGGGCAGCAGCGGCAAGTGGTATCAGGTGACCACGCCGGACGGCCGCTCGGGCTACATGTACGGCGATTATCTGACGGTGAACAGCAGCTCCTCGGGCGGCTCTTCCGGCAGCTGGGAGAACATCCCCGCCACCGTGGTCAGCGCCAACGGCCTGGGTGTGCGGCTGCGCACCGGCCCCAGTACCGCCTACGGCGTGCTGGCGGTGTACCCCGTGGGCACCTCCGCCACCATCCTGTCCTCGGGCACCTACTGGCATTATGTGCGCATCGGCAACCGTACCGGCTACATGATGAGCCAGTTCCTCAGCACCGGCTCCGTGCCCTCCACACCCTCGGAGAGCGGCGGCTATATCGCCTACGTCACCAGCGAGAACGGCCTGGGCGTGCGGCTGCGCACCGGCCCCGGCACCGGCTATGCTGTGCGCGGCGTGTACAGCGTGGGTACCCAGGTGACCGTGCTGAAGCATAACACGACCTGGGATTATATCCGCATCGGCACCCGCACCGGGTACATGATGAACAAGTTCCTCACCACCAGCGTGGTGACCAACAAGGTCACCGGCGTGACGCTGAACACCACCTGTCCCGCGGTGGGGACGACCCTGCAGGCCAACGTGATCCCCGCCGGCGCCACCGTGACCTATGAGTGGCTGGACCAGAACGGCACGCTGCTCTCCAGCGCACCCGTCTACACCGTGACCGCCGCCGACACGGGCAGGCAGATCCGCGTGCGGGTGACGGGCTCGGGCAGCTGCACCGGTTCGGCGGTCAGCACCTGGGCGACGGTGCAGTCCGGCTCCACGCCCTCCACGCCCGCCAAGACGCCCATCACCGCCGTGACCCTGAGCAACACCGCGCCCACCGTGGGCCAGACCGTGACGGCCTCCACCACGCCCGCCGGCGCGACGGCCAACTTCGTCTGGTACCGTGACGACGGCGCGGTGCTGGGCAGCGGCAAGAGCTACACCGTTACCGCCGCCGACGAGGGCCATGCCATCTACTGCGCGGCCTACGCCACCGGCGATTACACCGGCAACGTGGCCAGCTACTACACCGCCAAGGTCAAGGCGGCCGAGGCGCCTGCCAAGGCGCTGACGGGCTCCGTGTCCCTGCCGGCCTCGGCCAGGACGGGCGACGTCCTGATCCCCGGCGTCAGTGTGAACAGCGACAAGTACGTCTTCGCATGGACGGTGGACGGCACGGCGGCCGGCTCCGGCAGCACGCTGACGGTCACTGAGGATATGGCGGGCAAGACCGTCCGCCTGATCGTCACGGCCGTTGAGGGCAGCGGCTACACCGGCAGCGTGACCAGCAACGGCTGCACCATCGTCGTGCCGGCCAAGCCCGAGCCCGAGCCCGATCCTGAGCCCGAGCCCAAGCCCGAGCCCGAGCCCGAGCCGGACCCCGCCACCATCACGGATATGTAAGGCGCAAAACCCCGCGTGTCTGCCGGTTGTCCGGCAGGCACGTTTTTTGTTGGGGCAGGAGGGTTTGCCCGGGAAAAGGGCGAATATCTCCGTCAAAAAGTGAACGGACGCGGAAGGAGCTGACGCATGTGCGCCCGGTGTTTCATTTCACCCCGGAGGCCAACTGGATCAACGACCCCAACGGTCTGTGCCAGATCGACGGGGTGTATCATCTGTACTATCAGTACAATCCCCATGGCACGGCGTGGGGGGATATCCACTGGGGGCATGCCGTTTCCGCGGATCTGCTGCACTGGGCGGACAGGCCCATGGCCATGATACCGGCGCGGGAGAAGGGGGAAATCCACTGCTTCTCCGGCGGCTGCTGCAGGGACGCGGCGGGAAAGCCGTGCTTCTTCTACACCAGCGTGGGCCGCGAGGAGGATGGCCGGGATTGCGTGAACGGCGCGCAGCAGTGGCATGCCGAGCCTGTGGCGGGGGACATGGATCGTCTGGCGCAGACGGACGCGGATGCCATGACCGACGCCATCCATGGCGGCATGCATGTGCGCGACTGGCGGGATCCCTGCGTGCTGCCCTGGAAGGGCCGGTACCTGATGGTGCTGGGCGGCTGCGTGGAGGAGCGGGGCTGCGTGCTGCTCTAC
>JBJEYH010000167.1:0-5053 GCA_051886675.1 Aristaeellaceae bacterium | reverse complement strand
GTCGGATGAGGTCGTTCCCCTCTGGGGGAAGGTGGCCGAGCCCAGCGAGGTCGGATGAGGTCGTTCCCCTGCGACGCGCTTGCCATGCTGGATGCGGCTCCTCCGATGCTGTCCGCGGAACCTGCCGTTTCCGACGCGGGCGAACTTCGTCGCCTGCTTGGAAACTCTGGCTTCTTTGCGTTCCTATTTTATTGATTTTTTGTGTTGAGCCTGGGCTGCCGCCCAGACCTGCGCAGGGGCTAACGCCGCCCCTGCTACCAAGGCAAGGGGCATCGCCCCTTGACCCTTTTCCGCTGCCGCGTTCCCTTGGCGTTTCCCCTTACCTGAAGTAATCCACGCCGCCTTCGAAGAGGGGTTGGTATTTGTCGCCCGGGACGTTCTTGTACAGGTTCTCGCCGGAACGCTCCGTGTGGCCCATCTTGCCCAGCACGCGGCCGTCGGGGCTGGTAATGCCCTCAATGGCGTAGTAGCTGGCGTTGGGGTTGAAGCGCGTGTCCATGCTCGGTACGCCCGCCAGATCCACATACTGGGTGGCAATCTGCCCGTTGGCGGCCAGGTCGCGGATGAGCTTCTCCGGGCCCACGAAGCGGCCCTCGCCGTGGGAAATGGCCACGGTGTGGATGTCGCCGGCCTCACAGCGGCTCAGCCAGGGGGACTTGGCGGACGCCACGCGGGTGCGCACCAGCATCGACTGATGGCGGCCGATCTCGTTGAAGGTCAGGGTGGGGCACTGGTCGTCGGTATCGACGATGCGGCCGAAGGGCACCAGACCCAGCTTGATCAGCGCCTGGAAGCCGTTGCAGATGCCCAGCATCAGGCCGTCGCGCTTCTCCAGCAGGTCGGCCACCGCGTCCTTCATGGCGGGGTTGCGGAAGAAGGCCGTGATGAACTTGGCGGAGCCGTCGGGCTCGTCGCCGCCGGAGAAGCCGCCGGGCAGCACGATCATCTGGCTGCGGGCGATCATCGCCGCGGCCCTGCGGATGGATTCGGTGATGGCCTCGGGGGACAGGTTGTTGATGACCAGGATTTCCGCCTTGCCGCCGGCGCGCTCCACGGCCCGGGCGGTATCGTACTCGCAGTTGGTGCCGGGGAACACGGGGATGAAGGCCAGGGGCCTGGCGATGGACGCGGCCGGCTTCACCCTCTGGGTGGTCAGGCAGGTGAAGGCCTCGGTGGTTTCGCCGGTGTGGCCGCGGTAGGGGAACACCTTCTCCAGCCTGCCCTCGTAGATCTCCTGCATGGGCCGGAAGTCGATGCGGTCGCCCTCGTACTCCAGCGCCCAGTCGGGGATCGTGTCGCCCACCTTGCTGCCCAGGTCGCACTCGCTGGCGCACTCGATCAGCATGCCGCCGATCTGCTGGGCGAACAGGTCGCCGTCGTAATCATCGTCGATGCGGGTGCCGATGCCGTTGCCCAGGCCCATCTTGAACAGGCCCTCCGCCACGCCGCCCAGGCCCAGCGCCCAGGCCGCCACGATGGTGCCGTCCAGGATGCCCTTGCGCACCGCCTCGTAATTGGCGGTCAGGGCGGGGGTATCGTGAGGATCGCAGGCCAGCAGGCGGATGCTGTGGCCGGCCTCCTTGAACTCGGGGGAAATGACCTCGCTGGCCTTGCCGGGGGCCACCGCGAAGGAGCACAGCGTGGGCGGCACGTCCATCTTCTCGAAGGTGCCGGACATGGAGTCCTTGCCGCCGATGGCCGCGATGTTCAGATCCAGCTGCGCGTCGAAGCCGCCCAGCAGCGCTGCGAAGGGCTTGCCCCAGCGCGTGGGATCGTCGGTCATGCGCTCGAAGTACTCCTGGAAGGTCAGGTACGCCTGCTTGTAGTCAAAGCCCGCGCACACCAGCTTCGTCACGCTCTCGATGACCGCCAGGTAGCTGCCCTCGTAGGGGGACTGCTCCAGGAGCTCCGGATGCATGCCGTAGGCCATGCCGGACACGGTATCCGTCTCGCCATTCAGCACGGGGAGCTTGGCCACCATGGTCTGGTTGGGGGTCAGCTGCTTCCTGCCGCCGAAGGGCATCAGCACCGTGCCCGCGCCGATGGTGGCGTCGAAGCGCTCGCTCAGGCCCTGCCTGGAGCAGATGTTCAGGCTGCCCGCCATGGCCGCGAACTTTTCGGACACGGTTTCGCCCGCGAAGCGCACCTGGGCCACGGCGTCCTCGGGCACCTGGACGGTGGTGTGCTTCTCCGCGCCGTTGCTGTTGAGGAACTCGCGGCTCAGGTCGACGATGGTCGCGCCCTTCCAGGTCATGCGCAGCCGGGGCTCGGCCGTCACCTCCGCCACCACCGTGGCCTCCAGGTTCTCCCGCTCCGCCGCCGCCAGGAAGGCGTCCACGTCTGCCGGATCCAGCACCACGGCCATGCGCTCCTGGGATTCGGAGATGGCCAGCTCCGTGCCGTCCAGGCCGTCGTACTTCCTGGGCACACGGTCCAGGTCGATGAGCAGGCCGTCCGCCAGCTCGCCGATGGCCACGCTCACGCCGCCCGCGCCAAAGTCGTTGCACCGCTTGATGAGCCGGGTCACCTCGCCGTCCCGGAACAGCCGCTGCAGCTTGCGCTCGGTGGGGGCGTTGCCCTTCTGCACCTCCGCGCCGCAGGTCTCGATGGACTCCAGCTTGTGGCACTTGGAGGAGCCGGTGGCGCCGCCGCAGCCGTCGCGGCCCGTGCGCCCGCCCAGCAGCACGATCCTGTCCCCCGGCGCGGGAGCCTCCCGGCGGACGTTCTTCTCCGGGGCCGCGCCCACCACCGCGCCGATCTCCAGACGCTTGGCGGCGTACCCGGGATGGTACACCTCGTCCACCAGGCCCGTGGCCAGGCCGATCTGGTTGCCGTAGGAGGAATAGCCCGCGGCGGCGGTGGTCACCAGCTTGCGCTGGGGGAGCTTGCCGGGGAGGGTTTCGGAGACGGGCACGAGGGGATCCGCCGCGCCGGTGACGCGCATGGCCTGATACACATACGTCCGTCCGGACAGCGGATCGCGGATGGCGCCGCCGATGCACGTGGCCGCCCCGCCGAAGGGCTCGATCTCCGTGGGATGGTTGTGGGTCTCGTTCTTGAACATGAGCAGCCAGGGCTCGCTGACGCCGTTCACGTCCACGTCGATCTTGATGGAGCAGGCGTTGATCTCCTCGCTCACGTCGATGTTGGGGGTCTGGCCGATCTTGCGCAGGTACTTGCCGCCCATGGTGGCAATGTCCATCAGGTTGACGGGCTTCTGGGCCACCCGCTGGCCGTAGACGGTCTCCCGGGCGTTCAGGTACCGCTGGAAGGCCTTCTCCACCGCGGCCTTCTCGATCTGCGCATCGTCGATGGTGGTCAGGAAGGTGGTGTGGCGGCAGTGATCCGACCAGTAGGTGTCGATCATGCGGATCTCCGTCAGCGTGGGATCGCGATCCTCGCCGGCGAAGTAGTCCCGGCAGAAGGCCAGATCGTCGTCGTCCATGGCCAGGCCGTACTTCTTCACGAAGGCCTGCACTTCCTCGGCGGTCATCCTCGTGAAGCCGCGGAGGGTTTCCACATGGTCGGGGGTCTCGTACTGCTGGCGGAGGGTCGCCCGCTCCTCCAGGCTGGCCTCCCGGGATTCCACGGGGTTGATGACGTGCTTCTTCACCCGGGCCAGCTCGTCCTGGGTGAAGTCGCCCTCCAGCATGTACACCCGGGCCGAGCGCACCGTGGGCCGGTCGCACTGGCCCACCAGCTGGATGCACTCCTCGCAGGAGGCCGCCCGCTGGTCGTACTGGCCGGGCAGGTATTCCACCGCGAACACGGCCCTGCCGCCCGCGGGCAGGGTGTCATAGGTATCATCCACCTGGGGCTCGGAGAACACGATGGGCCTGCACTGCGCGTACAGCGCGTCGGCCACGCCCTCCACGTCGTAGCGGTTCAGCAGCCGCAGCCCGGTGATGGACTTGATCAGCAGAATATGGCGGATCTCCCACAGCAGCTGCCTGGCCTCCACCGCGTATTCCGGCTTCTTCTCCACGTAAATGCGCCTGACGCTCATGATAAACCTCCTCTTACAGGGCCTTCAACGCCCGCTGGCCGATGTCGTGCCGCATGTGCCGGTCGGTGAAGGTGATCTTCTCCGCCGCAGCGTAGGCCCCTTTGATGGCCTCGCGCAGGGTGGGGGCCGTGGCGGTCACGCCCAGCACCCGGCCGCCGGCGGTGACGATCTGCCCATCCGCCAGCTTGGTGCCCGCGTGGAACACCGTGGCGGTCTTGCCCGCCTCCTCCAGCCCGGCGATGGGATACCCGCTCCTGTAGCTGACCGGATAGCCCCCGCTGGCCAGCACCACGCAGCAGGCCGCGCCCTCGTCGAACACCACGGGGGTGTCCGCCAGGGTGCCGTTCACCGTCGCCTGCATGATGGTCAGCAGGTCGCTCTTGAGCAGGGGCAGCACCACCTGCGTCTCCGGATCGCCGAAGCGGCAGTTGTACTCGATGACCCTGGGGCCGTTGGGCGTCATCATCAGGCCGAAGTACAGGCAGCCCCGGAAGGTGCGGCCTTCGGCGTTCATGGCGGCGATGGTGGGCAGGAAGATCTCCCGCATGCACCTTTCCGCCAGCTCGGGGGTGTAGCAGGGGTTGGGCGCGATGGTGCCCATGCCGCCGGTGTTCAGGCCCTCGTCGTGATCCAGCGCCCGCTTGTGATCCATGCTGGACACCATGGGCTTGACCACCTTGCCGTCGGTGAAGGCCAGCACGCTGACCTCCGGCCCGGTGAGGAACTCCTCAATGACCACCCGCGCGCCGGACGCGCCGAACTTCACTTCCTTCATCATGGAGCCCACGGCTTCCACCGCCGACGCCCTGTCCGGACAGATCAGCACGCCCTTGCCCAGGGCCAGGCCGTCCGCCTTCACCACGATGGGGTAGGCGGCGGTCTCCAGGTAGGCCACCGCCGCGTCGTAATCGTCGAAGGTCTCGTAGGCGGCGGTGGGGATGCCGTACTTCTTCATCAGGTTCTTGGCGAAGACCTTGCTGCCCTCGATGACCGCGGCGTTCTTCTCCGGCCCGAAGGCGGGAATGCCCACGGCCTTCAGCGCGTCCA
>JBJEYH010000166.1:0-22882 GCA_051886675.1 Aristaeellaceae bacterium | reverse complement strand
CCCGCCGGGAGGTCTACGACGCCTTCTGCCAGCGCTACAGGGACGTCAACGAGCGCCTGGGGAAGAAGCAGTACCTCGTCCCCTACCTGATGAGCAGCCATCCCGGCAGCGACCTGAACGCCGCCATCGAGCTGGCCTGCTACCTGCGGGATATCAGCTTCTACCCGGAGCAGGTGCAGGACTTCTACCCCACCCCGGGCACGCTGTCCACCTGCATGTTCTACACCGGTCTGGATCCCCGGACGATGCAGCCGGTCTTTGTGGCCCGCGCGCCGGAGGAGAAGGCCATGCAGCGGGCGCTGATGCAGTTCCGCGCGCCGAGGAATCAGCCCCTGGTGCGCAAGGCCCTGCGCCTGGCCGGGCGGGAGGATCTCATCGGCTACGGCAAGCAGTGTCTGGTTCCCCCGGGGGAAGCGAGGCCGCCCCGGACGCCGGAGCATCGGGAGCATTCCGCCGGGAAAGGCGAAGCCCGCGCTCCCCGCGCAGGCCGGACAGGGGGCCGCAGGACGGGTGGCTCCCGGCGGCGCGGGTGAAGGAGCGGCACGCCGGATTGCCGACCGGCAGCCGGATCCGCGCGGCGGGGATGGCGCCGGCGCCGGGGACGTTTCTTGCGACCTTCGGAATCAGGGCGGAGAGAAGACGCTCGCGACCGCTGATAGCGGGCGTAAGGTGTACCATGGACAGGGGAAGGGCATGCAGCCATCCCCTTCCTGCTTTTTCTGACACACCGCACCGCCACAGAGCCCTTCAGGAGGGTCTGTGCGCCTTTGCAGCCTTTCCTTGGCCCCATGATGCAAAAGCCCCCCGACGGCCTGACAGGCCATCCGGAGGGCAGGAAAACACAACAGATCGATCAGCGGCGCGGTCAGCCCTGCATGGGCAGCATCATCCGCCTAAGCAGCTCAGGAGGGCCTGTGCGCCTTTGCAGCCTTTCCTCGGCCCTATGATGCAAAAGCCCCCCGACGGCCTGGCAGGCCATCCGGAGGGCCGTAAAACACAACGGATTGATCAGCGGCGCGGTCAGCCCTGCATGGGCAGCATCATCCGCCTAAGCAGCTCGTGAGGGCCTGTGCGCCTTTGCAGCCTTTCCTCGGCCCCATGATGCAAAAGCCCCCCGACGGCCTGGCAGGCCATCCGGAGGGCCGGAAAACACAACAGATCGATCAGCGGCGCGGTCAGCCCTGCATGGGCAGTATCATCCGCCTAAGCAGCTCGTGAGGGCCTGTGCGCCTTTGCAGCCTTTCCTCGGCCCCATGATGCAAAAGCCCCCCGACGGCCTGACAGGCCATCCGGAGGGCCGGAAAACACAACGGATTGATCAGCGGCGCGGTCAGCCCTGCATGGGCAGCATCATCCGCCTAAGCAGCACCTCGGCCATGCCGTCCCACTCCTGCAGGTCGGCAAGCACCACGCTGCCGTAGGGCGCGTCCAGCAGCACCTCCACCGCCCGGCGGTACTGATCCAGAATCCCCAGGAGCACAGCAGCCTGATGCTCCTGATTTTTTTGCGCACATTCCACCAGATACATCGCGGCCTCGTACCAGCAGCGGCTGAGCAGGTGCAGCGTCATGGCCGCGGTGCCGGTGGTGACGGGCATCAGCGCCTCCGCGTCGCGCCCGGCGTCGATTTCCCGCTCCAGCAGGGGCAGAAAGGCGCTCTCCAGGGACTCGCTGTAGCACAGGCGCATGGAACGCCCCTCCTGCCGTGCCAGCAGCGGCAGCAGCATGGACAGAAACGCCCGATCCTCCTTGTGCATGGGGATAAAGCAGCGCAGCACCATGTTCAGGCGCGCCACGGGATCCACCAGCAGGGCCAGGGCTTCCTCGGCCCGGGCCGCGGCAGTCTCCGCACGGGCGGCGAACAGGCTCTCCAGCAGCGCTTCCTTGCTGGCAAAATGATGGTAGAAGCCGCCCTTGCTCACGTGCATGACGTCCAGGATATCCTGCACGCTGGTCGCGTCGTAGCCCTTGACGCAGAACAGCCTTTCCGCCACCGCCAGCATTTCCTGCCGCTTCTCCTCGCCCTTGCGCACTGCCCGGTCACCCCTGCATTCAATTTCCGCTCAACAGCAGGTATAGTTTACCCCATTTGCGCCGTCAAGTCAATCACCATGGCCGGTGGCCCGCTGGATCAGCTTCACCAGCTCCACCAGGGGGATGATGCTCACGGCCAGCCCCAGGGCGACCAGGTATTCCATCAGGGAGATGGAGGTGAACCCGAACATGGTCTTCAGGAAGGGCACATAGATCACCGCCGTGGTCAGGAGGAGGGCTGCCGCCGCGCCGCCCCACAGCCAGGGATTCTGCTTCTTCAGCGTGAAGATGCTGCCCCTGCGGGAGCGCATGTTGAAGCTCTGGAAGATTTCCGCCATGGACATGGTCAGGAAGGCCATGGTCATGCCGTCAGGGCTGTTGGCGATGGCCCACACGCCGCTCTCCAGCCAGTGGCCGATGAAGTACGCCGCCAGGGTCAGCGCCGCCACCAGCAGGCCCTGATAGGCGATATCGCCGCCCACCCCGCCGGAGAAGATCCCTGCTCTGGCGTCCCGGGGCTGCTTGCGCATGGCGTCGTCCTCGCCGGGCTCCATGCCCAGGGCCAGGGCGGGCAGACTGTCGGTGATCAGGTTGATCCAGAGGATGTGCGCGGGCTTGAGGATGGTGAAGCCCAGCATGGTGGCCGCAAAGATGCTGACCACCTCGCTCAGGTTGGAGGACAGGAGGAACTGGATCGCCTTGCGGATGTTGGCGTAGATGCGCCGGCCCTCTTCCACGGCCGAGACGATGGTGGCGAAGTTGTCGTCCGCCAGGATCATGTCGGCCACGTTCTTGGTCACGTCGGTGCCGGTGATGCCCATGCCCACGCCGATGTCCGCCGCCTTGATGGAGGGCGCGTCGTTCACGCCGTCGCCGGTCATGGCGGTGATCTTGCCCTTGCGCTTCCAGGCTTCCACAATGCGCACCTTGTGCTCGGGCTGCACGCGGGCGTAGACGCTGTAGCGCTCCACCGCCTCGTCCAGCTGCTCGTCGGTCATGGCGTCCAGCGCGCTGCCCATGACGGCCTGGCCGGCATCCTGGAGGATCCCCAGCTCCCGGGCGATGGCCACCGCGGTGTCGATATGGTCGCCGGTGATCATGATGGGCCGGATCCCCGCGTCCTTGCACAGCTCTACCGCAGCCTTCACCTCCGGGCGGACGGGGTCGATCATGCCCGTCATGCCGATGAAGGTCAGGTCATGCTCGATGGCCTCGGGGGATACGTTCTCGGGCAGCTCCGCCAGCTCCACGCAGGCGCAGGCCAGCACACGCAGCGCCTGATCCGCCATGCGCTTGTTTTCCTTCATGATCGCCGCGCGGTCCTCCGCCGTCATGGGGCGCACGCCCTCCGTCGTCAGCAGGCGGGTGCAGCGGGCCAGCACCTCGTCCGGCGCGCCCTTGGTGTACTGGATGATCCGCTCGCCCTGCCGGTGGAGGGTGGACATCATCTTCCGCATGGAGTCGAAGGGCGCCTCCGCCACGCGGGGCTGTTCCTTCTTCAGCGCATCCTTCGATTGGCCTTCCTCATAGGCGAAGTTCACCAGCGCGCATTCCGTGGGCTCGCCCACCGCCTCGTGCTTCCCGTCCAGCTCCGCGTCGGAGCAGAGGGCCATCCCCCGGGCCAGCAGCTGCTTGTCCGCGCCATAGGCGTCCACCACGGTCATCTTGTTCTGGGTGAGGGTGCCGGTCTTGTCCGAGCAGATGATCTGCGCGCAGCCCAGGGTTTCCACGGCCGTCAGGCGGCGGATCACCGCGTTGCGCCGGCTCATCTTCGTCACACCGATGGACAGCACGATGGTCACCACCGCCGCCAGTCCCTCGGGAATCGCCGCCACCGCCAGGCTCACCGCCATCATGAAGGTGTCGATGATTACGCCCGCGTTCACGCTGCCCGCCTTGATCACGCCCACCGCGAACATCACCACGCAGATGCCCAGCACCAGCCACGTCAGCACCTTCGACAGCCCCGCCAGCTTGCGCTGCAGGGGCGTCTGCTCATCCTGCGCCTGGGACAGCGCGTCGGCAATCTTGCCCATCTCCGTGCCCATGCCGGTGTCGCACACCACGGCGCTGCCGCGGCCGTATACCACGGTGGAGCCCATGTACATCATGTTCCTGCGGTCGCCCAGGGAAACCTCGCCGCCCGTCAGGGTCGCTTCCGACTTGACCACCGGCACGGATTCCCCCGTCAGCGCGGCCTCCTCCACCTTCAGCGAGGCGCACTCAAGAATGCGGCAGTCGGCAGGCACCGCGTCGCCGGCCTCCACATGGATCACGTCGCCGGGCACCAGCTCGTCGGAATGCACCACCGTCAGCCGCCCGTCCCGCATGACCCGCGACGTGGCGGCGGTCATGGTTTTCAGCGCGGCGATGGCGTCCTCGGCCTTGCTCTCCTGCACAACGCCCAGCACGCTGTTGAGAATCACCACAAACAGGATGATGAACACATCCGCCAGGGATTCCCCGGCGTAGACGGCGGTTACGCCCGAGAGCACCGCCGCCGCCAGCAGCACGATGATCATCGGGTCCGCCAGCTGCCTGAGAAAGCGCGTCAGCAGACTGACCTTCTCGCCCTCCTTCAGGCGGTTGGGGCCGTGCTCCTTCAGGCGGCGGGCAGCCTCCTGACTGCTCAGGCCCTCGGGGGCGGAATTCAGTTCCTTCAGTGTGTCGGATGCGGATGTCAGATAGGGCTTCATGGTTCCGTTCTCCTTTCCGGATGAAAAATACGAGACCCATATGCAATCAGCTTCTTCCGCGTGCTTGCACATGAGTCTCGTTCTTTCGTGCAGACCAGACCATAAGGCCATGTATGTTGACCTGCATCACCGCCGGGCGGTGGAACTACTCCCCCATCGGGTCTTGCGTTACAGCTTTATTCTATCATGCTTTCCGACGATGTCAACCCGGTTTGCCCCAAAGATACAAAATTTTGTTCAAAATGACACCAATATCCGGCAGCGGCAGACGTACGACCTTGACTTTTCGCCCCGGGCAGGCCATAATGAACAAAAACGCACATCACAATCAAGGAAAGGATGCCGTCCATGAAGCTGATGCACCTGTCGGATCTGCACCTGGGAAAGCGGCTGAACGAGTTTTCCCTGCATGAGGATCAGGCCTACATTCTCCATCAGATCATTCAGATGGCGCGGGAGGAGCGTCCTGACGGGATCCTCATCGCCGGCGACCTGTACGACAAGCCCGTTCCCCCCGCCGAGGCCGTGGGCCTGCTGGACAGGTTCCTGTGCGACCTGGCGGATACGGGGGCGCAGGTGTTTGTCATCAGCGGCAACCATGACTCGGCGGAGCGGCTGTCCTTCGGCGCGGGGCTGATGCAGCGCAGCGGCGTGCATATCGCCCCGGTGTATCGCGGGGAGGTGCGGCCCTTCACCCTGGAGGATGAATACGGCCCGGTGGATGTGTATCTGCTGCCCTTCATCAAGCCCGTGCACGTCCGGGCCTGCTTCCCCGACGAGGAGATCGCCTCCTACACCGACGCCATGGACTGCGCCATCCGCCACATGAATGTGGATCCCGGACGGCGCAGTGTGCTGGTGACGCATCAGTTCGTCACCGGCGGGGTGCGGTGCGAGTCCGAGGAGGTCAGCGTGGGCGGTGCGGACAATGTCAACGCGGAGGTGTTCGCGCCCTTCGACTATGTGGCGCTGGGGCATCTGCACGGCGCGCAGAGCCTGGGCGAGCGCATCCGGTATTGTGGCACGCCGCTGAAGTATTCATTCTCCGAGGCGCGGCAGCACAAGTCCGTCACAATGGTGGAGCTGGGCGGCAAGGGCAGCATCGCCCTGCGGACGCTGCCGCTGACGCCCCTGCGGGAAATGCGGGAGCTGCGGGGCGACTACATGACCCTGACCAGCCGGGCCTTCTACAGCGGGCAGGATACGGACGCCTACCTGCGCCTGACCCTCACCGACGAGGAGGACGTGCCGGACGCGGCGGCCCGGCTGCGGGTCATCTACCCGAACCTGATGAAGCTGGACTATGACAACGCCCGCACCCGGGCCATATCGGACGTTTCCGCGGGGGCGGCGGAGGATGACCGCTCCCCCGCGGCGCTGTTTGAGGAATTCTACGCCCTGCAGAACGGACAGCCCATGTCCGGCGTGCAGCGCGACTATGTGCTCCGCCTTCTGGAGCGCCTGACGGAGGAAGAACGATGAAGCCGCTTGTGCTGACCATGTCCGCCTTCGGCCCCTACGCGGGGCTGGAAAGGCTCGAGCTGTCCCGCCTGGGCGATGAGGGGCTGTACCTGATCTGCGGCGATACCGGCGCGGGCAAGACCACCATTTTCGACGCCATCACCTACGCCCTGTACGGCAAGCCCAGCGGCAGCGTGCGCAGCGAGAGCATGCTGCGCAGCCTGTACGCCGCGCCGGAGACGCCCACCTTTGTGGAGCTGACCTTTTCCTCCGCAGGCAGGGAGTACGTCATCCGCCGGAATCCCGAGTACGAGCGGCCTGCCCGGCGGGGCGGCGGCACCGCCACGGAGAAGGCGTCCGTCACGCTGCACATGCCAGACGGGCGCATCATCACCCGCCGGGACGAGGCCAATGCCGCCATGGAGGCGGTCATCGGGCTGACGCGGGAGCAGTTTTCCCAGGTGGC
This sequence comes from Aristaeellaceae bacterium, assembly GCA_051886675.1. GTDB lineage: Bacteria > Bacillota > Clostridia > Christensenellales > Aristaeellaceae > UBA11524. Next base: position 16,226 of record JBJEYH010000166.1, on the reverse strand, counting down.
CATGATCGCCCAGGGCGACTTTCTGCGCCTGCTGCTGGCGGGCACCCAGGAGCGCATGGCGATCTTCCGGAAGATCTTCTCCACGGAGCTGTTCGAGCGCATGCAGCACGCCCTGCGCGATGACGCCAATGGGCTGATCCGACGGTGCGAAGGTCTTCGGACGGGGCTGATGCAGTCGGTGAGCGGCTTCTCCTGCCCGGAGGACGCGCCGCAGGCCGAAGCCCTCCGCCTGGCCCGGGAGGGACGTCTGCCCGAGGGCGAGGCGCTGGAAGCGGCGGCGCAGCTGATTGAATCGGACGAGACGCAGCTGCAGGACGCGGCGCAGCGACTGCAGGGCATGGAGCAGGAGATTCAGCAGGCCACCATCCGCCTGACCCGGGCGCAGGAGCAGACCCGCCGGGAACAGGCGCTGAGCCAGACGCGACGGGATCTGGCGGGGGCGTCGGAGGACGTGTCCCGCGCCGCGCAGGCGCTGGCGGAGGCGCGGGCGGCGGTCCCCCAGGCGGAAGCCATGGAGCAGCAGTCCGCCGGGATCCGCGCGACGCTCCCGCAGTATGATCAGCTGGAGGACTGCCGCCGCCGGGCCGACGCCGCGAAAGCGGAGGGAATCAGGCTGGCGGCGGAGCAGGAGCGGCAGCAGCGGGACGCGGAGCGTCTGCAGAATGCCCTGACGGAAAACAGGGAGCAGGCGCTGGCGCTGTCCGGCGCGGCGGCGGAGGTGGAGCTTGCCTCGGCGAAGGTTCGCGCAGCGGAGGAAAGCATCAGGCGCTTCGGCGAGTTTGCCGCGCTGTGGAAGGGCGTGAAGTCGCTGGAGGGTAAATTCGAAGAGGCCAATCACCGCTATCAGCTTCTCAGCGAGCAGACCGCGACGCTGCACAGGCAGTATACCGCGCTGAACAGCGCCTTCCTGGCGGAGCAGGCGGGCATCCTGGCCTCCCGGCTGGAGGAGGGCCAGCCCTGTCCGGTGTGCGGGTCGGTGCATCATCCCGCCCGGGCAGCGCTGACGGCGCAGGCGCCCTCGGAGCGGGACGTGGAAGCTGCCCGGCTGAAGGACGAGGCGGCCCGGCAGCAGGAGGATCAGGCAGGCCGGATGGCCCAGGAGATCAGCGGCAAGCTGCAGGCCAGCCGGGAGCAGCTGATCGGGCTGGGGCAGCAGCTGCTGGATACCGGGGACATGGAGGCCATGCCCGACGTCTTCAGGGAGCGGAAGGCTGCGCTGAACGCCAGCCGCGACGCGGCCCTGGACGCGCGGACGAAGGCGGCCGACCGCGCTGCGCAGGCACAGCGGCTGAATCAGCAGATTCCCCGGCAGGAGCAGCAGCTGACGGAGCTGAACGCCCGCATGGGCGTCACATCCGCCGCCCTGACGGAGCAGCAGTCCGCCGCCGTCCACCTGGCGCAGCAGATCCGCACGCTGCAGGCAGGCCTGCCCCACGCAGGCCGGCAGGCGGCCGCGGCGGAGGCGGACAGGCTGGCCGGTCAGGCGGCGAAGCTGCGCCAGACGCTTGCGCAGGCGGAAAAGGCCGAACAGGAGGCGCAGACCCGCAAGGCAGGGCTGGAGGGCAACATCCGCGCGCTGGAGGCCCAGCAGCAGTCCGGCGAGCCCTGCGACGAGCAGGCGGAACGCGACGCGCTGTCCGCCCTCACCCTGCGCAGGAAGCAGCTGCAAACCGGGCAGCAGCTGGTGGCCTCCCGCCTGGAGGTCAACCGGCGGATGCTGGCCCAGGCGCAGGGGCAGGCAGAGGAGCTCAAGGCATGCGAGGAACGCCGCACATGGCTGGAGGCTCTGGCGGACACGGCCAACGGGCGGCTGACCGGCAAGGACAGGATCATGCTGGAGACGTATGTGCAGATGACCTGCTTTGACCGGGTGCTGCGCCATGCAAACACGCGCCTGATGGTGATGAGCGGCGGCCAGTACGAGCTTATGCGGCGCAGGGAGGCGTCCACCCGCCAGAGCTACAGCGGGCTGGAGCTGGACGTGCTGGATCACTACAACGGCACCACCCGCGCCGTGGGGAGCCTGTCCGGCGGCGAATCCTTCAAGGCGTCGCTGGCGCTGGCGCTGGGCATGTCGGACGCCATCCAGGCCTCCGCCGGCGGCGTGCAGCTGGATACCATGTTCGTGGACGAGGGCTTCGGCTCGCTGGATGATGAGTCGCTGGAGATGGCGCTGCAGTCCCTGAGCAGCCTGAGTCAGGGGCATCGGCTGGTGGGGCTGATCTCCCACGTGAACACCCTGAAGGAGCGCATCGACAGGCGCATCGTGGTGGTGAAGGCCCGCAGCGGCGGCAGCCACGCCTCCATTGCGGCGGAATGAACGGGCTTTCCTTGACGATCGATACCATCCGTGATACAATTGATAACAAACAAGGATGATTTGAGGGATCGCTGATGAAAAAGGTCATGAGCGTTTTCGGTACGCGCCCGGAGGCCATCAAAATGGCGCCGCTGGTCAAGCAGCTGGAGCGGACGGAAGGTATCCAGAGCATTGTCTGCGTGACGGCCCAGCACCGGCAGATGCTGGATCAGGTGCTGCGTCAGTTCGGCATTGTCCCCGACTATGACCTGAACCTGATGAAGGCCGGCCAGACGCTGACCTCCATTACCACGGGCGTGCTGGAAGGGCTCGGCGAGGTGCTCCAGCAGGCCAGGCCGGACATGGTGCTTGTCCACGGCGATACCACCACCTCCATGGCGGCGGCGCTGGCGGCGTTTTATCAGCAGATTCCCGTGGGGCATGTGGAGGCCGGGCTGCGCTCATTCGACGCCTATTCCCCCTACCCCGAGGAGATGAACCGCTGCATCACCGGCTGCATCGCCACCCTGCACTTCGCCCCCACCAACCGCAACCGAAAAAACCTCAACCGCGAGGGCATCACCCGCAACATTCACGTGGTGGGCAACACGGTGATCGACGCGCTGCGCCAGATGGTGCATGACGATTATGTGTTCGACAGCGAGGAGGTTCGCCGTCTGCCGCTGTCGGAGGGCCGGTGGGTGGTGCTGACGGCCCACCGCCGGGAGAACCTGGGCGAGCCGCTGCAGCACATCTGCCAGGCGGTTCTGCGCCTGACCGAGGCGGTGCCGGATGTGCATGTGATCTATCCCCTGCACATGAATCCCGCCGTGCGGGAGACGGTGCGCGGCATTCTGGGCCATGTGGAGCGGGTGCATCTGATCGAGCCGCTGGAGGTTGAGGACATGCACAACCTCATGAAGCGCGCCTACATGGTGATGACTGATTCCGGCGGCTTGCAGGAGGAGGCTCCCGCGCTGGGCAAGCCGGTGATCGTGCTGCGCACGGAGACCGAGCGGCCCGAGGTGGTGGAAGCCGGCAAGGCCATTCTGGCGGGGGTGGAGGAGGATTCCATCTACCAGGCGGGCTACTCGCTGCTCACGGACAGGCGGCGCTATCACAAGATGACCCGCGCCCTCAACCCCTACGGCGACGGGCATACGTCGGAAAAGATCGCGGCCATCATCCAGGCCTACTTTGCCGACCAGGCAGAAAAAAGAGGAGACTGAGGCATGAAAATCTTCGTGACCGGCGTGGCCGGACAGCTGGGCCATGACGTGATGAACGAGCTGGCCCGGCGGGGCCATCAGGGCATCGGCAGCGATCTGGCTGCGGCCTACAGCGGGATCGACGACGGCTCCTGGGTGACGGGCGCGCCGTATGTATCCATGGACATTACCGACGGGCAGGCCGTGGCGCGGACGCTGGCGGAAGCCAGGCCTGACGCGGTCATCCACTGCGCCGCCTGGACCGCCGTTGACGCCGCCGAGGATGACGGAAACCGCGACAGGGTTTACGCCATCAATGTGTCGGGCACGGAGCATATTGCCAGGGCCTGCAGGGAGCTGGACTGCAGGATGATGTACATCAGCACCGACTACGTATTCAACGGCCAGGGCGACGTGCCCTGGGAGCCCGACTGCCAGGATTACGCGCCCCTGTCCGTCTACGGGCAGACCAAGCTGGATGGCGAGCTGGCCGTCAGCAGCCTTGTGCGGAAGTTCTTTATCGTGCGCATCGCCTGGGTGTTCGGGCTCAATGGCAGGAACTTTGTGCGGACCATGCTGGACCTCAGCCAGCGCTATGACAGGCTGCGGGTGGTCAGCGACCAGATCGGTACCCCCACCTACACCCTTGACCTGGCGCGCCTGCTGGTGGACATGATCGAGACCGACCGCTACGGCTACTACCACGCCACCAACGAGGGCGGCTACATCTCTTGGTACGACTTTGCCTGCGAGATCTTCCGCCAGGCGGGCAGGCAGGTGGAGGTCACGCCCGTCACCACCGCGGAATACGGCCTGTCGAAGGCCGTCCGGCCCTTCAACAGCCGCCTGGACAAGCGCAAGCTGGTGGAAAACGGCTTCACGCCCCTGCCCGCCTGGCAGGACGCGCTGGCCCGCTACCTCAGGGAAATCGGCGACTGACATGGCATGCAAAAGCGTCCGCTGACAGACAGCGGACGCTTTTTTCGCGCGCGTTACTTTTTCCCTGCGAAGGCCCAGAACTTGTTCATCAGGAAGTTCAGCGGGATGGTGATGATCAGCGTGGACAGGCTGGCGATCCAGAAAGGCACGCCCACGCCCACCAGCCATACCTTGGCGGCCGGGGCCAGGATCAGGCCCGTCAGCGCGTAGCAGGCGGCGGTTTTCAGGTAGGAGCGGACATGCTCGCCGGCGGTCTTTTTCCCCTGCCCGAAGACGTAGCGGTTGTTCCAGTAATAGGCGTTGGTGACGCTGATGATGAAGGAGAGCGCCGTCACCACGATCACCCGGATCTGCTCGCCGCTGACCGTCAGCCCCATGCGCCCCAGCAGCGATACCGTCCCCGGGAACGTGCTTGCGCTGAACAGCACATAGTAGCCCAGCATCTCCACGGCGTAGGAAATCAGCGTGTTGGATACGCCCACCAGCCCGAACTTGACGAACTGGATCAGCGGCGCAAGGCGGCTTGCCTCCAGCTTCGCCATCAGCTGCCTGAACTTCTGCATGGAATACCTTCTTTCACTCCGCGGATTCCGGCTCGCCGGCGGTGTTCAGCACCTCTCCGATGATATAGCGCGGCCGGGCCTTGGTTTCGCTGTAGATCTTGCCCACGTATTCGCCGATGACCCCCAGGCTCAGCAGCTGAATGCCGCCGATGAGCCAGATGGAGCCCATCAGGGACGTCCAGCCCGCCACGGAGCTGCCCGTCACATGGGCGATCAGCGCCCACAGGAGCATCAGCAGGCTGATGACAAACACCACCGCGCCCAGGTTCAGGATCATGCGCATGGGCTTGACGCTGAAGGATGTGATGCCGTCAAAGGCGAAGGCCAGCATCTTCTTCAGCGGATACTTGCTCTCCCCCGCGAAGCGCTCGTGACGCTCGTATTCCACCGTCGTCCAGGGGTAGCCGATCTGCGGCACGATGCCCCGCAGGAACAGGTTGACCTCCTTGAACTCCGACAGCCCCTGCAGCGCCCGCCTGCTCATCAGGCGATAATCCGCGTGGTTGAACACAATGTCCACGCCCAGCAGCTTCATCAGCCTGTAGAAGCTCTCGGCGGAGAAGCGCTTGAAGAAGGTATCGGTCTTGCGGGAGGAGCGCACGCCGTAGACGATGTCATAGCCGTTGTGATAAGCGTCCACCATGGCGTCCATGGCCTCGATATCGTCCTGCAGGTCGGCGTCCATGGAGATCACCATATCCGCGAAATTCATGGCGGTCATCAGCCCGGCCAGCAGCGCGTTCTGATGGCCCCGGTTCCGCGACAGGTTCACGCCGGAAAACAGCCTGTCCTCCTGATGCAGCTGCGCGATGATCTCCCAGGTGCGGTCCCTGGAGCCGTCGTTGACGAACATCACCCGGCTGTCCGGGGCGATGCGGCCCTGCTCCACCAGCGCGGCCATCTTGATTTTCAGCCGCCGGGCGGTTTCCGGCAGAACCTCCTCCTCCTTGTAGCAGGGAATCACTACATAAAGCGTCTTGGCATCCTTCATGAATGCTCATACCTCCTTGTGCCAGGCCTCGCCCATTCAACGGATGAACGGACGGAATTCATGCCATATGCTGCATATTGAAAGCGTACTACGACCTTTCGCCCTTGTCAAGCCGCGAAAAAAGGGAGCATGACCCATGCCATGCTCCCTGCCGGTTGAGCGATTACGCCTTTTCGCGCTTGGGCACCACCACGCCGCCGGTTTTCCAGATGGAATTCGCCGGCACCTGGCCGCGCACGCAGCTCAGGGGATAAATGTTGCTGCTGCGGCCGATCACCGTGCCGGGGTTCAGCACGCTGTTGCAGCCAACCTCCACATGATCGCCCAGCATCGCGCCGAACTTCTTCAGCCCCGTGGGCATGTCCTCGCCCTGGCCGTGAACCACCACGGGGGTTTTGTCGCTCTTCACGTTGGAGGTGATGGAGCCCGCGCCCATGTGGCTGCAATAGCCCAGAATGCTGTCGCCCACGTAGTTGTAATGGGGAGTCTGCACGTGGTCGAAAAGAATCACGTTCTTCAGCTCCACCGAGTTGCCCACCACGCAGTCATCCCCCACCAGCGCCGCGCCGCGGATGAACGCGCAGTGCCGCACCTCGGTGTTCGCGCCGATGATGCAGGGCGCACCCAGGAAGGCCGTGGGCGCCACGGTGGCCGTTTTGTGTACCCACACCTGGGGGGACACCTGGGTGTATTCCGCGGGATCCAGGGTTTCGCCCAGGCGGACGATCATGGCCCGGATGCCCGACAGCGCCTCCCAGGGATAGGTGAACTGCGCAAGATACGCCCCTGCCAGGGTGTGATCCAGATCATACAGCTCGGGAATGGTGAGCATGACGTTTTCCTCCTTCGAATGATGGAATGCAGCGCGAAGCCTTCCGATAAGCCATGCAGCCGCCACGCCCAGCAGCGCGCCGGCGGCGTCCACCACAACGTCGGTGAGCTGCGAGCTTCTGGCGCTGACCATGGACTGATGCATTTCGTCCGTCACGGCATAGGCCACGGCTGCCAGCCAGCCCAGAAGCCCCGCGTCCCGGCAGCCGTAGCTGGAGGCCAGCGAGCGGATCAGCAGGGCCAGCAGGGCATATTCGCCCATGTGGGCGGCCTTGCGCACAAGAAGCTGCAGCGTCCAGTACAGGGCGTCGGCTTCCGCCGCGGAGAGGTCGCGCACATGCCGGATCAGCCGCAGCAAAGGCAGCACAAGCAAATCGCTTGTGGCGGTGGAAGCATCGCCCGTCTGGGCGGACATGAGGAAAATCAGCACCGCTATGCCGGTGATGCCCAGCCACAGGGCCAGGCGAAGGATCCGTCGCTTCACCTGCGTTACCTCGCTCGATATAGATTCCATTCCTCCCGTCGGTTTTCCTGCCTCGCGGGGAATCTTTACCCCTCGGAGGCCGCGTAGCAGCCTGCGCCCAGACGCCCGAGCAGCACATATCCCAGCCCTGCCTCCGCGGCCATCACCGCCAGCGCGGCCGCCAGGCGCGCAAGGGGCTGATCCGGCAGCAGGTACCATACGCCGCCCCAGGCCGCGCAGGGCAGCAGCAGCAGAATCAGCACCACCAGCATGCTCCACATGACGTTCATGCTCTGCTTGATGGCCTGGGTCTCGTTGATCCAGTCGTAGTTGGGATGAATCGCGTCAATGGTCAGGGACAGGGCGCAGCAGGCGTAGTTCATGGGAAGCGCCAGCACAAAGCCCGGCAGCAGCCACAGGCCGTAGCGGCCCAGCAGCACCGCGCAGATGCCGCCCGTGACCAGCGCAGACAGCTGGTTGATGGACATGCCCATCAGCAGCTTGGCATTCAGCTGGGTGGCGGGGGCGACGGGCATCATGCGGTACAGGTCATGATGCTTGCCCTCGCGGGTGACGGCGGTGGAGACGGCCGGGTTGATCCACGCGCCGATGGACATCAGCAGGACGCCCGCCAGCAGCAGATCCGTGCCGGGCACCAGCGCCAGCAGCCCGCGGAACTCCTGCATCACGACGTCCAGGGCGTCCGTGGAGGAGATGCTCACCAGCATGACGACCAGCATCAGCGGCATGAAGATCACGCTGCCCAGGCTGTTGAAGGCGTAGGTGGGCGTGCGGAGAACCTCCGCGCACTCCCGCCGGTACAGGCTGATCAGCTGGCTGCGCTGCTTATCCGCGGTCCTTTCGATGCGACGGCTCCGCCTGCGGGCAGCCTGCTCGCTCTGGCGGATGCAGTCGTTCAGGTAGCGTCCGCCCATCAGGGCCACGACCGCGCCCAGGCTTGCCACCGACACCAGCACGAACAGTCCAAAGCCTGCCCAGTCGCCGGCCAGCCCATTCACGGCCCAGCGCAGCGGCGGCAGGGCGGAGGTGATGGTGTCCACCAGACCCGTCCGGCTCAGGAGGATCGTCACGAAGAACATCACGCCCGCGTCCTCCGGGATCCGGGGCAGCACGGACAGCTCCACGCTCAGCACCGCCAGCATCAGCAGGATGGAGCCGGCCATGATCAGCGCTTCCTTGTGGCGGACAATGCCGGTCACCCGCGACAAAAGCGCGGAGAGCAGCGACGTCACCGCCACAGGCAGCGCGACGCTGAGCATCAGCGTCACCGCCGCCCGGAGCCAGTAGCTCACGCCGCCGCCCAGGTGCATGCCCAGCAGCACCAGCGAAGGCAGCATCAGCAGCAGGTTGATGCCCATCTCCCCCAGGCAGACCTCCGTCAGCCGGGCGGACATCACCGTGCGGGAGGTGACGGGCAGGCTGGCCAGCCACGCCGTGTCCCGGCTGAAATACAGCCTGGACAGCGAGTGGAACGCGCTGAACACCAGCGTGAAGAGCATGCACAGCATCATCACCAGCGTGGGCAGCAGCAGCGGCTGGCCCATGCGCACCAGCACCTTGAAAAGATAGCTCTCGAACACCGCCAGCGCGATGGCCAGGCCCAGCACGCCCACGACGCCCAGGATCGCCAGCAGCACGAAGCCGATGCTGATCCTGCCGGTTTTCCGGCTGGTGACGCCCGTGCGCAGGGACGCCAGGGTGTTCTTCAGGGAGAGGCGCAGGAGAATGCCATAGCTCCTCATTCCGCCTGCACCTCCGTCTCGGTCAGCTCCAGGAAGAGCTGCTCCAGGGACGCGCTCTTCTCGCCCGAGCGCAGCTCATCCATGGTGCCCTGGGCCACCAGGCGGCCCTTGTCGATGATGGCGATCTCGTCGCAGAGCTTCTCCGCCACCTCCAGCACATGGGTGGAGAAAAACACCGTGTTGCCCGCGTCGCAGTGGCGGCGCATCTCCTGCTTGAGGACGTGGGCGGCCCGGGGATCCAGACCCACCATGGGCTCATCCAGCACCCACACGGGCGGATTGTGAATCAGCGCGCCGATGACGGTCAGCTTCTGCTTCATGCCCCGGGAGTAGCTGCGGATGGGATCCCCCGCCGCGTCCTCCAGCTCGAACAGCGCCAGGTACTTCTCAATATGCTCCTGACGGCGTTTGGCGTCCACGCCATAAATATCCGCCAGGAAGCGCAGGTATTCCAGCCCCGTCAGCCGCTCGTACAGCTCGTGCCCGTCCGGCACGAAGCCGATGCACTGCTTGGCGGCCACGGGCTCCTTCGCCATGTCCCTGCCGTCGATCAGCACCCGGCCCGACGTGGGCGACAGAATGCCGGTCATCAGGCGGATGGTGGTGGTCTTGCCCGCCCCGTTGGGGCCGATAAACCCATAGACCTTCCCCCGCGCCACATGCAGGCTCAGGTCGTCCACCGCCTTTACGCCGCCCTTGCCGTACTGCTTGGTCACATGCTCAAACGTAATCATTGTCCCTCAACCTCCTTGCGCCAAAGCATAGCACAAGGGAGCCCGTCTGTCCACGCATCCGGGCGGAAAAGCGCGTTTTCCCGCTCCAAAACAGCACTTACATGCCCAACAGACGGATGAGCAGCATGTACACCGCCGTTCCCCCCGCGATGGAGAGGATCATCTGCCGCTTCCACACATGCAGCGCCGCCGTCACCGCCACGGCGATGAGCGCGGGCGCGCCGTAGGGGGCGGCGGTCAGGCTGACGTCCTTGAGGCAGTACACCAGCAGCATCATCATGACCGCCCGGGGCAGCTGCTGCCCCAGCCAGGTGATGAAGGCCGGCACCTGCTTCCCCGAGGGAAACAGCAGGAAGGGCGCCGTGCGCAAAAGAAGCGTGACCCCTGCTGCGATGAGCACCGTGATCAGAACCTGCATGGCTGTCATGCCTTTGCGCCTCCCTTCACCGCCTGATACCGCAGGAAGAAGCACCCCAGCATCAGTGCCATGGTCACCAGAAGGAAGCTGTCCTTCCCCACGATCAGCAGGCTGCCCAGCGTGGCCACAAGCCCCAGCAGCGCCGGGAACGCCGCGTCCGCAAGCCGCATCTCCCCTGCCCTATAGGCCTTCACCGCGTCCATGGTCTGCTCCGTGACAATCACGGTGAACAGCGCCGTCATGGCGAAGTCGATGCCCGTCAGGTCGAAGGGCAGCGCCTGCCCCAGCGCCACGCCGATGACCGACCCCGCCACCCAGTACGTCTGATCCAGCAGGGATACCGCCGCGTACCAGCCGGGCTTGTCCTCCGCGTCCTCCGGCGCGCCGTTGCATACCAGGGAGTAGGTTTCGTCCGTCAGCGAGAAGATCAGGTAGGGCCTGTACCTGCCCGTGTCCGCATACTTGTCCAGCATGCTCAGCCCGTAAAAGATATGCCGGGCGTTCACCAGCAGCGTCATCAGCGCCATGGTCACCGGCGCGAAGGGCTGGGTCATCGCGCCCAGCATGGCGAACTGCATCGATCCCGCGTAGACCGTTGTGCTGATGAGCAGCGCCCATTCCATGCCGAAGCCCTTCTCCCGCAGCGCCACGCCATAGGCAATCCCCAGGAACAGATAGCCTGCCATCACCGGCAGCGTCCTGGGGAAGGCCTTTTTCATCATCCGGAACATTCCTGTCTGACCATCCTTTTCCCAGTGAAATCCTTCCCATTATAAAACCGGCCGCATCGCCTGTCAACGGGAGGGCTGGCTTTGTTCTGTTTTTATCCGTGGACGCTTGACTTGCCCGGGCGTCTGTGCTACGCTTGATTCGTTTGCGCCCAGTGCGCGATTCCAATGCGAATGAAGCGAGGCGGATATTCGTCCATGAGCAGCCATGCGCGCCGTATGACCGAGGGCTCCATCTGGAAGCACATCGTGGTGTTTGCCCTTCCGGTGTTTCTCGGCAGCCTGTTCCAGCAGATGTACAACGTGGTGGACAGCCTGGTGGTGGGCAACTTTCTGGGCAGCGAGGCCCTGGCGGCGGTAGGGTCATCCTCCAGCCTGATCTTCCTGCTGACAGGCCTGTTCCAGGGGATCTTCATCGGCGCGGGCGTGGTGGTCAGCCGCTACTGGGGCGCGCAGGACGATGAGAACGTCTCCCTGGCGGTGCATACGTCGGTGGCCTTCGGCATTCTGGCGGGGCTGATCCTGACCGTGCTGGGCGAAACCTGCGCGCCGGTGATCCTCCGCTGGATGGGCACCCCGACCGAGGTGCTGCCCCTGTCGCTGACCTACTTCCGGGTGTACTTCGGGGGCGTGCTGTCCGTGGTCATGTACAACACGGCCAACGGCATCTTCAACGCCCTGGGCGACAGCAGGCATCCGCTGTACTACCTGATCATTTCCTCCCTGCTGAACGTGGCGCTGGATCTGCTGTTCGTGGGCTGGCTGGGCTTCGGCGTGGCGGGCGCGGCGGTGGCTACGGTGATCTCCCAGTCCGTCAGCGCGCTGCTGGGGCTTTACCGCCTCAGCCAGGCCACCGAGGCCTACCGCATCCGCCCCTCCCGGATCCGCCTCAACCTGGGCATGGCCCGCAACATCCTGCACATGGGCATTCCCTCTGGCGTGCAGAATTCCATCATTTCCCTGGCCAACCTGGTGGTGCAGAGCCACATCAACGCCTTCGGCGCCCTGGCCATGGCGGGCTGCGGCGCGTATACCAAGATCGAGGGCTTCGGCTTCCTGCCCATCACCAGCTTCGCCATGGCCATGACCACCTTCATCGGCCAGAACCTGGGCGCGAAGCAGTACGACCGGGCCAGGAAGGGCGCGGCCTTCGGCATCGTGTCCTGCATGCTGCTGGCGGAACTGGTGGGCGTTGGCATCAACGTGTTCGCGCCCAGGCTGATCGGCCTGTTCGACCAGAACCCGGACGTGATCGCCTTCGGCGTCACCCAGGCGCGGACGGTGACGCTGTTCTACTTCCTGCTGGCCTGCTCCCACGGCATCGCGGGGGTGCTGCGGGGCGCGGGACGCGCGATCGTCCCCATGCTGGTGATGCTCGTGTGCTGGTGCGTGATCCGCGTCAGCTACATCACCATCGTCACGCCCATCGTGGGCACCATCCAGTCCGTCTTCTGGGCCTACCCGCTGACCTGGACGCTGAGCAGCATCTGCTTCCTGATCTACCTGTTCCGGGCAGACTGGGTGCATGCCTATGCCAGGGCCCATCCCGAAAACGCCTGATCCCTCCCGCAACAAAATCCGCAGAGAGCGATGGATGCTCCCTGCGGATTTTGTTATTTCGGCTGATTGCCCTGGGCGGGCTTGCGCATGGTCAGGCTGATGCGGCCCTTCTGCTTGTCCACCTGCAGCACCCACACCGTCACCACGTCGCCCACCCGGGCGGCCTCGCTGGGATGACGGATGCGCCGGTCGGCCATCTGGCTCACATGCACCAGACCGTCATGATGCACGCCGATGTCCACGAACGCGCCGAAGTCCGTCACGTTGCGCACCGTGCCCTTCAGTTCCATCCCGGGGGTCAGGTCGTCCATGTCCATCACGTCCGTGCGCAGCACCGGCGGCGGCAGCTCGTCGCGGGGGTCGCGGCCCGGCTTGGACAGCTCGGCCACAATGTCCCGCAGCGTGGGCTCGCCGCAGTCCAGCTCCTTCGCCAGGGCGGCAAGGCCCACGGCTTCCGCCTGCTCCCGCAGCGCGCCGGTGGCGGCCTGGGCGGGGGTCAGGCCGAAACGCTTCAGCAGCGCCCTGGCCACGGCGTAGCTCTCCGGATGCACGCCGGTGTTCTCGATCAGATCCTTCCCATCCGGAATCCGCAGGAAGCCCGCGCACTGCTCGAAGGCCTTCGGCCCCAGCTTGGGCACCTTCTTCAGCTGCGCCCGGGAGGTGAAGGGGCCGTTCTCCTCGCGGTAGGCCACGATGTTCTTCGCCACCGTGGCGTTGATGCCCGCTACGTGGCTGAGCAGCGACGGGCTGGCGGTGTTCACGTCCACGCCCACGCTGTTCACGCAGTCCTCCACCACGCCGTCCAGCGCCGCGTCCAGCTCGCTCTCCTTCAGGTCGTGCTGATACTGCCCAACGCCGATGGCCTTGGGGTCGATCTTCACCAGCTCCGCCAGCGGATCCTGCAGCCGCCTGGCGATGGATACCGCGCTGCGCAGGCTCACGTCGAACTGCGGGAATTCCTCCGCGGCCAGCTTGCTGGCGGAATACACCGACGCCCCCGCCTCGCTGACCACCATGTAGGACAGCTTCACCTCGCCCTGCATCTCGTGCACCACCTGGGCGAAGAACTGCTCCGTCTCCCGCCCGGCCGTGCCGTTGCCGATGGCCGCGATGGTCACGCCGTGCTTGCGGATCAGCTGCTTGACCGTGGCCTTGGCCTGCTCCACCCGGCCGTGGGAGGGCAGCGGGAAGATCACCCCCGTGTCCAGCACCCGGCCGGTGGCGTCCACCACGGCCACCTTGCAGCCCGTGCGGATGCCGGGATCCAGCCCGATGGCCACCTTCCCGCGCACCGGGGGCTGCATCAGCAGGGGCTTCAGGTTCAGCGCGAACACGCGGATGGCCGCCGCCGACGCCCGGTCCGTCAGGTCGTTGCGCAGCTCCGTCTCGATGGAGGGCGCGATCAGCCTTGTGTAGGCGTCCTCGCAGGCCCGCTGCACATACGCCGTGGCGATGCTCCCGGTATGGGCGACGTAGTCCGCCTGGATGATGCCCTGGGCCACCGCCTCGCTGACCTCCAGCTTCACCTTCAGGAAGCCTTCCTTCTCGCCCCGGTTCATGGCCAGCACCCGGTGGGAGGGCATCAGCTTCCAGGGCTCGGAGCGGTCGTAGTACATGCGGTAGACGCTGTCCTCCTCCCCCGCGGGACGGGTGGCCATCACGCCGTCGCGGCGGCAGAGGGCCTTCAGCTTGGTGCGCAGGGCGGGATCGTCGCTGATCTTTTCGGCGATGATGTCCATGGCTCCCTGCAGCGCGTCCTCCGCCGTGGCGACGCCCTTCTCCGGGTCGACGTAGCCCGTGGCCAGCTCCTCCGCGGTTTGGGCCTTGGACAGCTGCAGCAGCAGCATGTCCGCCAGCGGGGCCAGCCCCTTCTCCCGGGCGATCATGGCCCGGGTGCGGCGCTTGGGCCGGTAGGGCCGGTAGATGTCCTCCAGCTGGCCCATGGTGGTCGCCTGATCCAGCGCGGACTGCAGCTCCTCCGTCCAGACCTCCAGCTTCTTCAGGGACTCGGCGATCTCGCCGCGGCGGCTCTCCAGGTTCCGCAGGGCCGTCAGGCGGTCGGCGATGTCGCGCAGCTTCTGATCGTCCAGCTCGCCGTGCTGCTCCTTGCGGTAGCGGGCGATGAAGGGCAGCGTACAGCCCTCGTCCAGCAGGCGGATCACCGCTTCGGCCTGCCAGGCGGCAATTTTGAATTCAGCGCATAAGGTTTCAACAATCGTCATGGTTTCTCTCCTGTTCCATGTTCATCGGCCGTTGCGGCCAGCCAGGATGCCGCTGCCAAAGGCGAACATCAGGTTGAAGCCGCCGCAGTCGCCATCCACATCCAGCACCTCGCCCGCCGCGTGAAGCCCCGGTACCAGCCGGGATGCCAGCGTCGCGGGATCGAACTCGCGCCAGTCCGCGCCGCCCCGGGTCACCTGCGCCGCGTCGAAGCCCTTCACGCCCCGGATCTCCAGCGGCCAGTCCGTCAGCAGACCGGCAAGGGCTTCGGCCTCCGCGGGCTTCAGGCTGCCGATGAGGCGGTTCTTCCAGGTGATGCCGGCAGAAGCGCACAGGGCCGAGGCCAGCCGCGGCACGCACAGCCCCGTCAGCAGCCGTTCCATGGGCTGCTCCCGCCACAGCTCCCGGCGGCGCAGCAGCTCCCGCCGCGCCTCCTCCCCGGATCCAAAGCCCATGCCCTCCGCCAGGGACAGCGACAGCGTCCTGCCCTGCCGGGCATGGCGGGCGCACTGCATCACGCATACGCCGCTCATGCCGTAATCCGTGAACAGCGCCTCGCCCTGTTCCTCATGAAGCGCCCTGCCGCCCTCCAGCACCCGGACGCGGCATTTCACCCGGATGCCCGACAGCCCGCGGATGGGCGCGGGGTCCGTGATGATCTGCGTCAGGCAGGGCTCCGGGCGGATGATCCTGTGCCCCAGGGACGCCAGCAGCCCGTGGCAGCTGCCATCGCTGCCCAGCTTGGGCTGCGCGCAGCCGCCGCCGGTGACAATCACGCGCCCGGCCTTCCAACGGTTCTCTCCGGCGGATACGGTGAAGCCCCGTTTCCCGGGCGTCACGGCATTCACATGAACCCCGGTGACAACCTCCACATGCTGCGCGTCCATGGCCAGGCGCAGGGTGTCCAGCACGGTGGATGCCTGGCCGCTGACGGGATAGACCCTGCCGCCCTCCTCCGTGCGCAGGCGCAGACCCAGCTGCGCCCAGAACTGCCGCTGCTGCTCTGCGCCGCACAGGGACAGAACCGCCTCGGCGAAGGCTCCTCCGCCGGGATAGCGGGGCGCGCCTTCGTTCATCAGGTTGCAGCGGCCGTTTCCGGTGGCCAGCAGCTTCTTGCCCACGCGATCCATTCTCTCCAGCAGGAGCACGCTGTCCCCAAGCCTCGCGGCCTCGATGGCTGCGGCCATGCCCGCCGCGCCTCCGCCGATGATGATGACCTCCGCCATGGCAGCACATCCCTCCTGCGTTTCCTCACAACTGACCATTATAGCGGATTTTTCCCGGCTGTGCAACTGCATAAGCCTGCGCCGTATGCCGTACACTGAGGCGGAGGTGATTTCCTTGACAGAACAGCCCGATACGCCGCGGCCCGGATGGCGTTCCCTGACGGCCCTCCTGCTGCTGACCCTGGGCGGCGGAGGTCTGATAGCCTTTCTGATCCGTGACCGGATGACCTTCTACGATACGCTGGCAAAGCCGGTCTTCGCACCGCCGGGGTGGGTGTTCCCG
>JBJEYH010000165.1:0-5119 GCA_051886675.1 Aristaeellaceae bacterium | reverse complement strand
GCACGTAGGACACCACCAGCAGGATCAGCGCCAGGAGCATGAACCAGTTGAACTCGAAGCCGCCCAGATCCACGATGAAGGCCTTCTTGGCGTTGATGTACTGGATGGTGGAGGACACGTTGTCAGGGTTCTCGGCGGTGTTCATGGCCTTGACGAACACGGTGGCCGCGGCGGTGCCCAGCAGATTCATGGCCGTGCCCACCAGGGTCTGGTCCGCCTTGAAGTTGATGGCAGCCACTGCCAGCAGCAGGGAATACACCATGCCCAGAAGCATGGCTGCCGCGATACTCAGGAAGATGACCGTCGCAGCGCTTGCGCCGTCGGGGAGGTACTTCATCACCAGCGCGCCGCCCAGCGCGCCGAACACCATGATGCCCTCCAGACCGATGTTGATCACGCCGGAATGCTCGGAGAAGCAGCCGCCCAGCGCCACCAGCAGCAGCACCGAGGCGAAAATCAGCATGTATTGAATCAGAAGCGTCATTTGGCTTTTTCCTCCTTCCGCAGCGCCTTTTCCTCCCTGCGGTCCATGATGCGGTTCATGCAGTGCTTGAAGAACAGCACGAAGCCGCACAGGTAAATGATCACCGCGGAGATGAAGTCAGAAATCTGGGAGCAGTACATGGTTTTGTCCACATAGGCGCCGCCGTTGGTGATGTGCTGGATGAAGAAGGAGGAGAAGATGGCGCCGATGGGATTCAGGCCGCCCAGGAAGGCCGCCGCGATGCCGTTGAAGCCCATCGCCGGCACCGAGGACTGCGTGCAGGACCACTCCTCGAACCCGGAGAGGAAGTACATCGACGCGCCGATGCCCGCCAGCGCACCCGCGATGCCCATGGTCAGGATGATGTTGTACTTTTCGCGCATGCCGCAGTACTTGGCGGCGTTCTTGTTCAGGCCCGTGGCCTTCAGCTCGTAGCCGAGCCTGGTCTTTTCCAGCAGCACCCACACCAGCACCGTGATGATCACCGCCAGGGGAATGGCGATGGTCACGTACTTGTTGTTGGTGAAGAGCTTCTCCAGGCCCAGGGAGGGGATCATCGCGGAGGGATTGGTGGCCGCCAGGTTCAGGGTGTAGGGGCTGGTGGGATCCTTCACGGTGCTCAGCAGGCTGTTGACCAGATACAGGCTGATCCAGTTGAGCATGATGCAGGAAATCACCTCATTGACGTTGCGGTAGGCCTTGAGCATGCCGGACAGGCAGCCCAGCAGCGCGCCCGCCAGCGCGCCGGCCAGCATGCACACGTACCAGGGCATGCGCAGCCCCAGCGCAAAGTACAGCGCCGCGCCCGCGCCCGCCACGTACTGGCCCGCCGCGCCGATGTTGAACAGACCCACCTTGTAGGCGAAGAGCACCGACAGGCTGCACATCAGCAGGGGGGCGGCCTTCACCAGGGTGTTGCCCAGATACTTCAGCTGTGCCGACTGGGCGGAATACTTCCAGAAATTCTTCACGATCACCACAATGGCGTCCCACGCGCCGGCCGGATTGATCAGCAGCAGCGCGATGTAGCCGATCAGCAGGCCCAGCAGGATGCACATCAGCGACGCCAGCAGCGTCTGCACCGCAGGCTGCCGCAGGAAAGGGGTGCGTTTCTTGGCCTCCATGGATTACATCTCCTCCCTCTTGGCGCCTGCCATGTACAGGCCCATTTCTTCCGCCGTGGTCGTCCTGGGATCCAGCTGGCCCACGATTTCGCCCTCGTACATCACCAGGATGCGGTCGGACACGTCCATGACCTCGTCCATCTCCAGGGACACCAGCAGCACCGCCTTGCCCGCGTCGCGCTCGGCCACGATCTGCCGGTGGATGTACTCGATGGCGCCCACATCCAGGCCGCGGGTGGGCTGAACGGCAATAAGCAGCCTGGGATCCCGGTCGATCTCACGGGCCACGATGGCCTTCTGCTGATTGCCGCCGGACATGCTGCGGGCCTTCGTTACCGCGCCCTGACCAGAGCGGATGTCATACTGCTCGATCAGCCGGTTGGCATAGGTGCGGATGTTCTTGCGCCGCAGGAAGCCGTGCCGGGTGAACACCGGCACGAAGTACCGCTGCAGGACGATGTTGTCCTCCAGGGAGTAGTCCAGCACCAGTCCGTGCTTGTGCCGGTCCTCGGGGATGTGGCTCATGCCCATGACGCTGCGCTGGCGGATGGGGGCTTTGGTAATATCCTGGCCGCACAGGGTGATCTTCCCGCTGACCAGGGGCTCCAGGCCCGTCAGGCCGTAGACGAACTCCGTCTGGCCGTTGCCGTCGATGCCCGCGATGCACACGATTTCTCCCGCGCGCACCTCCAGGGATACGTTCTTCACGGCGTTGTTCTTGTGCAGCTTGGAGGCGACGGTCATGTTCTCCACCTTCAGCACGGTTTCGCCGGGGGTCTTGTCCGCCTTCTCCACGTGGAAGTTGACGTTGCGGCCCACCATCATGGCGGACAGCTCTTCCATGGTGGTGTTCTTCGTCTCCACGGTGCCGATGTACTTGCCCTTGCGCAGCACGGTGCAGCGGTCGGACACGGCCATAATTTCCGCCAGCTTGTGGGAGATAAACAGGATCGACTTGCCCTCCGCAGCCAGGTTGCGCATGATCTGCATCAGCTCGTCGATCTCCTGGGGGGTCAGCACGGCGGTGGGCTCATCGAAAATCAGGATCTCGTTGTCCCGGTAGAGCATCTTGAGGATCTCCGTGCGCTGCTGCATGCCCACGGTGATGTCCTCGATCCTGGCGTCCAGGTCCACATACAGCCCGTAGCGCTCGGACAGGGCCTTGACCTTCTGCCGGGCCTCCTTCTTCTGCAGGAAGCCGAACCGGTTCGGCTCCACGCCCATGATGATGTTGTCCAGCACGGTGAAGCACTCCACCAGCTTGAAGTGCTGATGCACCATGCCGATGCCCAGGGCCGTGGCGTCGTTGGGGTCGGCGATGGAGACGACCTGGCCGTCCTTCTTGATGGTGCCCTCCTCGGGCTGATACAGGCCGAACAGCACGCTCATCAGCGTTGACTTGCCCGCGCCGTTCTCCCCCAGGAGCGCATGGATTTCGCCCTTGCGCAGCTGCAGGGTGATATTGTCATTGGCGACAATACCCGGGAACCTTTTGGTGATGCCCAGCATCTCAATGGCGTACTGATTGTCCAAAAAGCATACCTCCCACATGGCATTTCAAATCCGCAAAGAAGAGCCGACGCGCCCGGTCGCACGCCGGGGGTGGGCACGCGCAGCCCTTCGCGATATCGCTGGTAACCCGATGCTTCTGACAAAAGCCCCCGCTTCCTTCATGGGGAGACAGGGGCTCTTGTCAAAAGTCCGGGGACGGGCGATCCCATCCCCGGAGCAGAGATTGTTGCTTACTTGACGGTGCCCAGATCGTTCACGGTGATGGCGACCTCAGGCATCGCGTCGGTGGCGTTGGACACCACGATGGTGCCATCCACCATGCCCTTCACCAGCGCCACATAGTCGTCGCGGGTGAAGCTGTCGGCGAACTGGGTGGTCTCGGGCAGGGCAACATAGTTCAGGCTCATGTCCTCGCCGGAGGCCAGGCCCAGGGTCTCCACCTTGCCGCCGTAGTTGGCGAAGTTGCCGGCAACGGTCTCGGCCAGCAGGGTGTTGACGGTGGCAGCCAGGCCCTTCATGGCGGAGGTCACGGTCATGCCCTCGCCATAGGCGCCGTCGATGATGAAGGACTGGTCGGTATCAACGCCGATGACCTTGCCGCCGACCTTCTGGGCAGCCTCAGCCGCGGAGCTGTAGATGCCGCCGCCGCAGGCGAAGACGACTTCCACACCCAGGGTCTGGTACCAGTTGTCCATGTAGGCGGTGATGTCGGCGTCGCCATAGAACTGGTTGCCATACACATACTCGACGGCCACATCGGTCAGGCCCAGCTCGGCAGCGGCAGCGTCAGCGCCCTGCACAAAGCCATAGCCGAAGCGCACCACGGCGGGCACAGCCATACCGCCCAGGAAGCCCAGGTGCTTGTAGCCCAGCTTCACCGCGGCGTAGCCGGCCATGTAGCCGGACAGCTCTTCCTGGTACACAGCGCAGAACACGTTGTCATTCAGCGCCACGCCCACGTCGAACTCGCTCACGTCCAGGGCGATGAACTTCACGTCGGGATACACATCCTGCACCTCGGCCACGGTGGCGCCGAAGGCGAAGCCGGGCATCACGATCACGTTGTAGCCCTCGTCCACAGCGGCGTCGACCATGGCGACGCGCTCAGCGGTGGAGTCGCCGGCGGGCTTGTAGTAGTTGAAGTCGATGCCGTTGGCCTCGCAGTAGGCCTTGCAGGCTTCATAGGTGGTCTGGTTGAAGGACTGGTCGGTGATGTCGCCGTAGTCGGTGATCATCGCCACGCGGTAGGTTTCCTCAGCGGACGCAAAGGCCACCAGGCTCAGCAGCATGGAGACCGCCAGCAGAAGAGAAACGAGCTTCTTCATAGTGATTTGGTTCCCCTCTCGTGTTTGTAAGCATGGAAATGCTCCATATCCATTATATCAGGATTCACATGTTTTGAAAAGATGCTGAAAAAAACTTTTGCAGGAAAGGCCGCAGAATTTTCCCATTCATCACCGTTACTGCTCGCCGGTGAGGCTGGAGAAGCCTTCGCCCAGGGCCTCGTGGGCCTCGGTAATGAACATGAAGGCATTCTCGTCCTCCTCGCGGACGATGTCCTTGATCCGGGCCACCTCCACCCTGCCGGCCACGCACAGGACAACCGGCCGCTCTTTGCCCGTATAGGCGCCCCGGGCGCTCAGGTGCGTCACACCCCGGCCCGTTTCATCCATCACCCTCTGGGTCACGCGGGCGTAGTGGTCCGTGATGACGAAGCACGCCTTGTTGCCGCTGATGCCCGCCAGCACCATGTCCAGCACCTTGGAGGAGATGAACAGGCAGATCAGCGCGTAGAGGGCTTCCGTGGCGCTCATGCAGATGCCCGCGGCGATCACCACCACGCAGTCGATCATGATCAGGAACGCCCCCACGGTGATGAAGGGGAACTTCTTGTGGACCATGCGGGCCACCATGTCCGAGCCGCCGGTGGTGGCGCCGCCCCGCAGGATCAGCCCCAGCCCGAAGCCCAGCAGCACCCCGCCGAAGAGCGTCCCCAGCA
>JBJEYH010000164.1:0-5146 GCA_051886675.1 Aristaeellaceae bacterium | reverse complement strand
CGCTGAGGGCCAGGTATTCCTGGGTTTTGCTGATGGCCTGCTGAATGCCCGCGGCGATGCTGCCCCAGGCCCCGGCGGCGGAGGCCTGCAGGCGGGCCATGGAAGCGGCGGCAGCGGCCATGCGGTTGTCCAGGGTGGCCTGCAGATGCCGGGCGGCGGCCTCGGCGGCATTCACGCTGCGGAGGAAGCCGGCGGTATCCAGCGTCAGGGCCGCGGACAGCTCGAAGAGTTGTGCCATGGATTAGCTCCTTTCTTCCCGCAGGGCGCGCAGGACGCGCATGCGGATGGTCCGGGCGGAGGCTGCGTCGCCCGCGGCGGGCGCGGACAGGGCCTGCGCCGGATCAGGCACGGGATAGTCCCGTCCGCCGCCCAGGGAAAACAGCTGCAGCCCCGTCAGCCACAAAAGCTGCAGCGCGTATTCCACCTGCAGCCTTTCCCGCTGGCGCAGGCGCAGCGTCTGCTCCAGAAGCCCCGGGCGCAGCGGCATGCCGGTCAGCGCGGTCAGGATGTCGCCCTGCCCGTACTGCCGGCAGATCCGAAAAAAGCCGCCAGCTCTCCGTCCCAGGTATCCCGCGCCAGGCGGAGCAGCGCGACGGCGTTCATGCGCCGCAGCTCCGGGGCGGGCTGTCCCGTCAGGATGGCCAGCGCGGCGAAGGTATCGTCGGCATGGCGGTCCAGCAGCAGCGGAATCCCCTGGCCGATGAGCAGGGCGGCTGCCTGGCTCAGGGGCAGGGAGGCGTCGGCGACCTTCGCCAGCAGGGCGTCCGCAGCCTCATCCTGCAGGATGGCGCACAGCGGGGACGACAGCTCGCACAGGGCATGGCGAAGCTCCTCGCCATTCATTTGGCTCAGCTTCATGTCGTACCTCCTCAGGTGAAGAACAGGATCCGGCAGGGAGCGGCATCCTCCGCGCCGGGGGCCGACTGATGCGCCTGGAATTCGAAGGGCAGGGTGCCCTCGCCCTGATCGGTGAAGGTCAGGGTGGCGCCGGCCATGTTCAGCGCGTCGGTCAGCTCGATGAGCAGCGCGCCCTGGGCCGTATCGCCCACCCAGCACAGGCGGGACAGATGATCCTCCGCCAATACCCGGCTGCGGGGACGCAGAGCCGTCACCCCGCCGGATACGGTCGTGTCGCACAGGGCCAGCACGTCGGCGAAGCTGCCGGGGGTGATCTCCAGCAGCGTGCCGGTGAGCTTCACCGTCCAGCCGTCGTTGGCGACGCTCCCTTTGACGGGGGTGCGAAGGCCATCGGCCTCGATGTGCCGCAGGGCCGGCTTGCACTGGAAGCTCCCGCCGCCCCGGGTCGCGCCCAGAAGGCCCTCGCCGTTCTCGATGCGCTGGGCCAGCAGGGCCTTGAGCTCCGCGGCGGTGGAGGCCTCGTCCGGGTCGAAATCCTTGATAAACAGCCCCGCGCCCAGCTGCAGATGCTGGAAGGTGCGGCTGCTCAGGCCGGTCATCATGGTATCAGCTCCTTTACAGGTCGTAGAGTTTCACCATCAGGCGGAGGCGCGCGCCCAGCACGCGGGGATCCTCCCCGTCGGTCAGCAGGGTGATGAAGTCCCCGCCGGGACGGTGGATCGTCGCGCCGCCGCCCTCGAAGGTCAGCTGCACGCCGCCCTCGGGAATCAGCCGCTGGGCCTGATCGCACAGGACGGCCCGGTCGGCATTGGCGTCGCCCCCCAGGAACCAGGCCGTGGCGGTCAGCAGCGTCTGCCCGGCGAAGGACGCGCAGCCCATGGTGCAGGTCAGGTAGGGGAAGTGCGAGGCGTCAGGGGTCAGGCCGGTCAGGTGGACGGGCAGGCCCAGCTGCCCCAGAAAATCCATCAGGGCCCGCTGGCAGGCGGTCATGCTCACGGGCCGTCCACCAGCCTTTCCACGGGCACCTGGGCGTAGGCCAGGCCCGCGATGTCGGGGGTGCGCATGTCGCTGGAGCGGCCGGTCACCCGGTAGCAGCAGCCGTCGCTGACCCGCCGGACGATATCCCCCAGGCACAGCGTGACGCCCCACTCATGCAGCAGCGTCGGGGACACGGCCTCGGCGGAGGCCTGGGCGACGGCGGCCTCGCGGGTCATGACGGAGGTCACGCCGCCCCGGAAGGCCATGCTTTCCTGATAGGTCGTGCGGAAGCCGCCCAGGCCGTCGGGCTGCCGGACGCATTCCAGCAGCAGAAAATCCTCCATGTAATCGTCCAGCATCAGATGCTCACCTCCGTGAACATCCGGCGGTAGGGGCGCAGCGCATCGGCGAAGATCTCCTGCCAGCCCAGGGGTCTGCCGGAGACGGTGAGGCTGGTGCGGCTGTATGCGCCGAAGGATTCGCTGAGCACGGAGGGATCGAGCTGCCTTTGCGCCCAGTCGGCGATCTGCCGGCACAGGCGGAGGAAGTCCTCCGGCGGGGCCAGGAGCCAGACGCGGCCCGTCCAGCTGCCGTCGGGGGCGCCGGGAAGGGTGCGGCCTTCCTCCAGGTGATGGACGCCGTTCAGGCCATCGAAGCCCTCCAGGGCGATCCAGCCGCTGTCAGGCAGCCCGCCGGCGGGGGAGAGCACGCCGCCGCTGATCGTCCATGGGCCGTCCAGGACGGCCGCGGGAAAGCAGTTGCGGATCTCCCGCATGATATCGGGGATGGTAACGGTCATGATGGTATTCTCCTTTTTTGATTTTTGCCTGTGGCGCGGGCGGGAGGGGCGTTCTTTCCCACTCGCGGGAAAGAACCAAAGGGCGACCGGGGGCAGCCAATCCGAGACAGCACCATGGCTGCCCCCGGACCCCTCGCCGCTTGGCTTGGGGGCGAAACCTCGCGGTGGGCGAGGCTACTCGCTTCCTCGCGGGGGCGGCTTGGAGCGGCTTTGGGGGTTATGCTTGTTGTCCGCTGGCGGCCGGGCGGCACCGGTGGGCCGCCCTCGGGGCACGCAGGATGCGATGCCCTGGTCGCACCGGTGGGCCGCCCTCGGGGCACGCAGGATGCGATGCCCTGTCTGTGCCGATGTGGCGCAGATTCCTTTGCCCGTTGCGCGGGCGGGAGGGGCGTTCTTTCCCACTCGCGGGAAAGAACCAAAGGGCGACCGGGGGCAGCCAATCCGAGACAGCACCATGGCTGCCCCCGGACCCCTCGCCGCTTGGCTTGGGGGCGAAACCTCGCGGTGGGCGAGGCTACTCGCTTCCTCGCGGGGGCGGCTTGGAGCGGCTTTGGGGGTTATGCTTGTTGTCCGCTGGCGGCCGGGCGGCACCGGTGGGCCGCCCTCGGGGCACGCAGGATGCGTTGCCCTGGTCGCACCGGCGGGGCGGGGCCTGTACTGGCCGGGCCGGACAGGGCGCGGTTTATCCGCCGCCGTGCATGGCCGGAGGAGCAGGAGTAATCTCCGTCGGCCTCCGCAGGAGGTCGCCGCCTCCTGCCCCCGAAAGGGAACGCGCGCCCATGGGCGAAGCGGGGCGACCGTAGCGGAGCCCCGCCCGAGCTCGCGCAACCAAAGCAGCTTCCCCAGCGGGGAAGGTGTCACGGCGTCAGCCGTGACGGAAGGGGAGAGCCCCGCAGGCTCCGCGTCGCGGCGCGCCCGTATGCGCGCCGTGACCCCCGCAAGCCCGGCGCACCCTCCGTGCGCCGGGCCTCCGCCCAATGACAATCCCCCCGAATGGGAGTCCAGAGGGCCATGCGGCCCTCTGGCGAGGGTCCGGGGCGAGCAGCCCCGGCGTCCCCCCTATCAGCTTTCGGTGATCTTGTGAATGTACACGCAGTCGGGCATGACGACCTTGGCGCCGCACAGGGACAGACCCTTCACACCGTCGTCGAAGCCCTTTTCGCGGCGGTAGGCCTCAATCCGGGTGATCTGCTGGGCGAAGGTCACGCCGTCGGGGGTCATGGCGACGATCTCGTTGTCCAGATCGTTGCTGATGTAGATGTCGAAGCCCGCCGCCCGGGCGATGGAGCCTTCCGCCAGACGGGCGTCGGACACCGCGCCGTTGCCCGTGACGAAGCGGTTGTCCATCAGCAGCTTGGCTTCCACGGTGGAGGGCACGATCAGCTTGCGGCCGGCGCGGGGGACGTTCTTGCTGTCCAGGGCGGTCTTGATGGAGACGATCAGGCCGTACACACCGTCGGCAGGAATCGCGCCCTCCACGGTTTCGCCGGCGCCCTCGCGGATCACGCCCAGGATGTACTGCTCCGTATCCTCGGCCAGCTTCCAGGCGGCGTTGCGCATGGCGGAATCCATCAGGTCGGCGCAGGCCTGGGCGGCGTCCACGTCGTTGATGTAGAAGTTGTAGTACGCGCCGTGGTCGATGGTCAGGGTGGTGTCCGTGCCGGAAAGCTGCTGGGGATCGTCGATGTCGGTATAGGGGGTGTAGGGCTTGACGGTGATGTCCGCCAGGTTGTTGATGTGCACCGTGTCGCCCCACTGGGCAATGTCGCCCTCGTAGTTGCGGTTGCACAGCGCGCCGAACACCAGCGCCTTGTGCAGATTCTCCTGCAGACGGGCGGACCAGACCTTGGGAATGAAGGATGCAATGGCCATAATGCGGATTCTCCTTTCGTCAGTGGAAGGGTGGGGGGCGGATCAGGCGCGGGCCAGCGCGGCGCGCACGGCGTCCCAGTTGGCGTTGATGTCCTCGGCGGACATGGCGGCCAGATCCTGCCGGGTCAGCGCGCCGTGCAGGCTGGCCGGAGGCTGGATGACCGGGGCGGGCAGGCGCACGGGCCGGGCGAAAAAGGCCGCGTACTTCTCCCGGACGGGGGCGATGACCTCCCCGGCGTTGTGCAGCGCGCCGCCGGTGATCACCAGGCTGTCCGGATCGATCTCCCGGGCCAGGAGGGCGACGGCCTTCCCGTTGGCGCCGGCGTCCAGGAGGGCCTGGCGGAGGAGCCGCTGCTTCTCCGCGTCGGTGAGACTCTGCTGCTCGCGGGCCTTCCAGGCGTCGAATTCCTCCTGAAGCTGCCGGGCGTCGGCCTGCTGGGCGGACAGCTGCGCGATCTGCTCCATGAGCATGTCGCGCTCGGCGGTCACGTCCGTCAGGGCGGCGGCCTCGGCCCGGGCAGCGTCGATTTCCGCCTTCAGGGCGGTCACCGTCTCGCTGTGGGCCTGAATGATCTGCTCGATGGCGCTGTCCTCCAGGTTCAGCTCCCTGAGCAGGCTGCGGGTGAGTGCCATGTTGAT
>JBJEYH010000163.1:0-23153 GCA_051886675.1 Aristaeellaceae bacterium | reverse complement strand
GTGATCGGCGTGGCCCGGGCCGACCGGGACGAGGAGCCGGAGGAATCCGCCGCCGAGCCGGAGACCCCTATGTCCGACCTGGACATGACCATCGGCGCGGACACCCCCGCCGAGCCCGAGGATCCCAACCAGATCTGACCATGACAGCATGATGCAGACAGCGGCGCGCTTGCGTCGGACGCCTGCAAAACAGTGAAACCTCCGCATGATCCAATCATGTGGAGGTTTTGCCTTGTCATCCGGGATGTCCGGCCCGCAGTGCGCCCATCCGCGGCTTATCCATGGATCGAAGTGCGCTTTTTGGGGAAAGCAGGAATCCGACCTGTTGTTCTTTGCGCTGCCTAACATCGGCATCCATATCCGTGATTCTTCCGACGCTGACCGTTTCCTGTTTCTCCGGTGGAAAACCCTTTCTGATGGTGATGGTATTCAGGCAGGTATACCCGATTTTCCGACACAGGCGAAGGGCTCTCCCGCTTGCCCCTCCCTACAGCGTCAGGCATATCGAACATGGGCTGGTTCCTATCGCGTCAACCGCCGGTTCCACAAGAACAGGCACGGCAGATCGCGCTGCCGTGCCTGTGTCATGTTGGATGAATGCTGTCCCTGATCCTGATGCTTACTTCCCGTCGAAGGCGTTGAGCACGGCCTGGGCCATGTTCTCCTTCTCGCAGCGGGCGGTGTGGCGGATCGGCAGGGTCCGCAGAGCCTTGACCTGCTCCGGCTCCGGCATGCCGCTGAGCTGCTCCAGCTTCTCCGAGCAGGCGAAGGCGTCCAGGCCCTCCGCGGCTTCCCGGCCCTGAACGGCGGTCAGCACGTCCGCGGCGAACTTGTAGGGGCTGGCCGTGGAGACGATCACGGTCATGGTGTGGTCGCCGGTCTGGCGGCGGTATTCCCGCAGCACATGGCTGGCCACGGCGGTGTGGGTGTCCATCAGGTAGCCGTCCTGCTGGAAGCGCAGGCGGATTTCCTCGGCGCACTGGGCATCGTCGGCGTATCCGGCGGAGAACAGGCTCTTGAGCCACTCCAGCCGCTGCTCGCCCACGTTGTAGGTGTAGCATTCCTTCAGCTGGCGCATCCACACGCTGATCAGTCCGCCGTCGCGGTCGGCCACCTCGAAGAGCAGCCGCTCCAGGTTCGAGGAGATCAGGATGTCCATGGAGGGCGAGGTGGTCTTGTAGAACTGGCGGCGGGTATCGTAGATGCCGGTGGTGAAGAAATCGGTCAGGACGTTGTTGCGGTTGCTGGCGCAGATCAGCCGGGCCACGGGCAGACCCATGCTCCGGGCGTAGTAGGCCGCCAGAATGTTGCCGAAGTTCCCCGTGGGCACCACGAAGTTCACCGGATCGCCGTTGCGGATCCTGCCCTGGGCCAGCAGATCGGCGTAGGCGCTGAAGTAATACACAATCTGCGGCACCAGGCGGCCGAAGTTGATGGAATTGGCGGAGGACAGCACCTTGCCCCGGCTGTTCACCGACTGGCCGAAGGCCTCGGAGGAGAACAGCTGCTTGACGCCGGTCTGGGCATCGTCGAAGTTGCCGTTCAGGCCGATGACGTGGGTGTTGTTGCCGCCGGTGGTGGTCATCTGGAGCTTCTGCACGTCGCTGACGCCGTCGGTGGGGTAGAACACCGTGCAGGAGGTGCCGGGCACGTCCTTGAAGCCCTCCAGGGCGGCCTTGCCGGTATCGCCGCTGGTGGCCACCAGAATGCTGACCTCCCGCTCCTCGCCGTTCTTGCGGGCGGAGAGGGTGGTCAGGTGGGGCAGCAGCTGCAGCGCCATGTCCTTGAAGGCCAGGGTGGGGCCGTGGAACAGCTCCAGCACAGCGGTGTTGTCGTCCAGGCGGCGGAGGGGCGCCACGGCGGGGTCGTCAAACTTGCCGGGGGCGTAGGCCTGGCTGACGGCGTTTTCCAGCTCGGGGAGGGAAAAGTCCTCCAGGTACAGCTTCAGGATCGCCACCGCCCGCTGCTGATAGCTCATGCCGGCCAGGTTGGCGATCTGGCGGGGCGTAACGGGGGGGAACATGGCGGGCACGTAGAGGCCGCCGTCGGGGGCCAGGCCGCGCAGGATGGCCTGGGATGCCGTGACGCACGCGCCGCCGCGGGTGGAGAAGAATGACATGGGGAATCACACTCCATCGGTTAATGATCGGATGGGGGGAACCATCCGGCGAAGCCTGTGGCGGTGGGGAGAGGGATGGCCGGCGCTTTGGCGGGCAAGCGCGGGAAAGCGTCCGCGCCATGGAAAAGGGCGGCAGTTGCAACGCACCGCCGCCCGGATACACCTGATCTGTTCCGCAGGCGCGCCGGATGTCCGAAGGCGGCGCCGCGGGAAGGCTTCCGTCAGATCACGTAGCCCTTCATGAAATCGGGCAGCAGCGCGGGATCCTCGCTGACGGACAGCACGAACTTCACCCGATGCTTTTCGCCCAGCTCCTCCAGGGTGTCGATGATGGGCTTGGCGTTGGCCAGCTCGGCATGGGTCAGCTTGATGAACGCGTCCACAAAGATCACGCCCACGTCATAGTTGGACGCCAGCATGCCGCCCAGGAAGCCCAGGAACATATCGCTGTTGCTGACATGATAATCGTTGACGTTGACGAAGCGGACGGCGCGGTCCACGTCGAACATGTAGCTGTTGTCCTTGTCCAGGAAGACAACGCTGCTGCTGGACGTCTTGGCGGTATCATTGGTCATATTGATAAGACGCTTGGTCTTGCCGGAACCCTTTTTGCCTGCGATGATCTGAATCATGGGGGATCTGCCTCCTTACGAGTGTTGTGTGGAATCATTATATACCATTTCCCGGCCAGTTGCAATCCATGCTCCAAACTTTTTGGGGTTGCCAGAATCGGCTGCGCCGCCTTGAGGAGGATGCAGCCGAAGGGTCTGCGGGCCCTCCGACGCCTCCCGGGGGAGACGGGGCCCGGCTTTGGCGGGTCAGGTTTGGCGGGTGCGGGCCTGGCTGCGTGTCAGCCCTGAGGGGCTTCCTCCGCGGGAGAGGATACCCCGCCATTCATCTTATTCGCCAGCCGGGCGGCCAATTCCTGCCGGGACAGGTGCGTCAGGCACCGCTTTTCTCCCCCGGGGAGGGCCGGATCCAGCCGGCATACCGCGGCGTAGTCGCACCAGTCGCAGGCGCTCCAGGCCCCGTCCTGGGCGGGGGATATGTCCAGACAGCCCTGGCGGATGCGGTCGGTCAGCGCCGCGGCGGTCTGCCGCACGTGATCCAGCAGCGCGCGCATTTCCTCCAGATCGTAGGCGTCGGCGGTGGCCGCGACGCTGCCGTCCCGGTTGAATATCTTCCCCAGGGACAGCTCCTTCACCTGATCGTCCATGGCGTTGACCGCCTCGGCCTCCGACAGCACCACGCCCTCCAGCCGCAGCGCCTGGAGGATCAGCCCTTCCGCCTCGGCCTTCACGTCGTCCTCCGCGGCGACCATGGGATCCTTCACCGTGAAGTAGAACGCCCCCGCCGGCAGCGCGTCCGGACGGCTCTGGCTGGCGGCCTGCAGGTACAGCAGCAGCTGCAGCTGCAGCCCGTACCACAGCCGGGTGGGGTCGATGTCATGCTGGCTGCTCTTGTAGTCGATCACCCGCAGGTACAGCCCCTTGTCCCCCTGATACTGGTCGATCCGGTCGATCTTGCCCCGCAGGGCCACCCGCCGCCCGTCCTGCAGGGTGAGGATCACCGGGGGCAGGCCGCCCTCCTCGCCGAAGGCCACCTCCGTCCCCCAGGTGGTGAAGCGGCTGTTCCGGGCGTGCCGGGTGAACAGCCACGCCGCCCGCCGCACGTCCCGGACGTACCCCTCGCCCAGCTGACGGCCGATGGCGTCCTCCGCGAGCGGCCCGCCCTCCCACCGGGCGGTCATGGGCGCCAGCACCTGATCCATCAGGCGCTCGGTTTCCTCCTCATCCACCTCCGGCCAGCCCGGCAGCGCGGAGGCCAGGGTCACGTACTGCTGCAGCGCCTCGTGGAAGAAATCCCCCCGCTGCGCCGGGTCGAAGACGAATTCCTGCCGCTTCACGGGCTTCAGGCCGTAATCCACAAAGTGCTTGTAGGGACACGCGGCAAACTGCTCCAGCCGCGAGATGCTCACCGTGTCCTGGGTGAAGAGCTTCCGCGTCTGCTCCAGGGTCAGCCGGCCGGCCTCCACATGGGCATTCAGGCTGCTGATCACCTGCCGCATGCGCCCGCCCCATTCCTTTGACCGCCACAGAACCCGCAGCGCCTCCTGCCACCGGGGATCCAGATCCTCCGCCTTGCCGTCCGCCACCTGCCGCAGCCGCAGCGCAAGCCCGTCCAGCGCCATCAGCGGCGACAGGGGCGGCTCCTCCCCGCCGTCCGCCGTCACGCCGCCGGTCACGGCCTTCCCCGGGTACAGCCGCTGCACGTCCCGGATCAGCCCGGCAGGCCGCAGCGCGCCGCCATCCTGATTCCCCTCCGAAAAGGTCAGCGTCAGCAGCCGGTCCGGCAGCGCCAGCGTCCGGTAGAAGTCCGATTGCCGAAGCGCCGCCTGCTCCTGCCCCGTCAGGCCCACCGGACGGCGCATCGCGTCGCACAGGGCGCTGCGCTCCCGCTCCGTCAGCAGGCTGTCCAGCCCCGAGGACAGCGCCCCGTCCTGCAGGCCGATCACCAGCAGCGCGTCCAGACGCCCCGTCATCAGATGCCCGGCCTCGCCCACCATCACCGTGTCCGGCTGCGGCGGCAGGCTGCTGATGCCCGCTCCCGCCAGGCCCGATGCGATGAACCGCGCCATGTCCTTCATGGCGGCGCGGCTCTCCCCCAGCAGCGCGTGCAGCTGATCCAGAAGATCCATCACCACCTGCCACACCTGCCGGTTGCAGGCCGCCTCCGCCGCCATCCCCCGGCGCAGAAGCTCCTCCTCCCGCACCAGCAGCTTTTCGTAGGCCCCCGTTTCCTCCAGCAGGCGGAACACCGCTTCCACCGATCTGTCCGCCGTGCGGGCCTGCCGCAGGCTCTCCCGCAGATGCAGGATCGGCTCCATCAGCCGCTGCCGCAGCGGCTCGGCCTCCTCAGCCTTCCCGCGGGTGAAGGGCTTCAGCCACTTGCCGCGGTTCACGCCGTTCTCGATGGCGTAGTTTTCCAGGATGCAGGCTTCCTCCGCCGTCAGGGGCGAGAACCCCGACTTGGCCACCTCCAGCACGTCCTTCTGCGCAAAGCCGCCGGCGATGGCCTGCAGCGAGCCCGACAGCATCCGGCACAGTCCGTGCCGCAGGGCCGAATCCTTCCGCGCCAGATAGTGGGGGATCCCCGCCGCCTGCAGCGTCACCGCCAGAATGCCGTCCATGCTGCCGGGCATCGCCAGCGCCACCGCCATGCGCGACCAGGGAATCCCGGCCTCGTGCCAGCGGCGCAGCTCCGCCGCCGCGTAGGCGGCCTCGGCGTAGGGGTTGGCCGCCGCGTGAAGGCTCACGCATGCGCTGTCCCCCTCAAAGGGCGCGTCCCGCCGGGTGAACAGATGCTGCTCCAGATGCCGGAGCGCCGGCGCCTTCGTCTCCCCGCACAGGGGAAGGTAGCGCAGCTCGTGGGGGATCCCCCGGGCGTCCAGGCAGCGGATCAGCCCGTGGGCGCTGCGCCGCTGGGTCAGGAAGATCCGGCCGTCGGCGGCTTCCTTCGCGTCCATGGTCAGGGTGACGGTCAGGCTCCGCACAAGCCCCGCCGCCTCCGCCAGCAGCTCGCAGAAGGGCTCCTGCAGCACGTCGAAGCCGTACACCCACACGTCCGCCCCGTCCATCACATGGCTGGACGCCAGGCGGCGCACCGCCTCCTGCTGCTGCATGGTCTCGTCCGCGAACCGCCCGGCGATCACCTGCCCGTAGGTTTGCCAGATCAGCGCAAGATCCGTCTCCTTGGCCCTCGCCGCGCCGGCGAGGCTCTCCGCGTGCTCCCGCAGCTGCTGGGGGGTCAGCCCCGCCTTCTGCATGTCCCGCAGGAGCACGGATACCTTGTCCGGCAATCCCGGCTGGCTCGCCACCCGCCGGTAGTACTGCAGCTGCTCCCGGCACAGGTTCAGCGCCTGGCTGATGGCCATGCTCCGCCCCCGGTCGTCCAGCGGGGCCACGGGATCCCGCCCGCCCCGCTCGTGAATCCGCCGGTGAAGCCTGCGGGGGGACAGCACGTCCACGTCGATGAGCCCCGGCAGCTGCAGCCCCTCGATCAGCTCCCGCTCCGCCTGCAGGGTGTACTGCTCCGGCACCAGCAGCAGTACCCGCACGCCCTCCCGGCGGCTGCGGCCGATCTCCGGCAGTATGTGGGGCAGGATCTGTCCCGCCCGCGCCCCCAGTATCCGCACTGCCTGCATGGCCATAACCTCCCTTTGCATCGCATAGTGTCATTATGCCACAAGCCGCAGGGCTGGTCAAATGGCTTTTCGCCCCGCCGCATAAAATAGTCAGAAAAGGTCAGACTTTTTTCGCGGCATCCCCTTGACATTCACGGAAACCGTAGTACAATAGCATTGTGAAAGTCAAAGAAAGTCAGACTTTCATCCTGACGAACAGGAGGTGTGCTTATGAATATGAATCAATTCACCCAGAAGACCGTCGCGGCGCTGCAGCGCGCCCAGTCCCTGGCGATGGAATATCAGCACATGCAGGTGGAGCAGGAGCATCTGATGCTGGCCCTGACGGAGAACGACGGGGAGCTGATCCCCCAGCTGTTCAGGAAGTGCGGCTGGAGCATGGAGAGCCTGCGCCGCCAGCTGAATGACGCCCTGGGCCGCATCCCCCGGGTGTCCGGCCCCGGCCGGGAGGCCGACAAGGTGTACATCGCCCCGGACGTGGAGAAGGCCCTTGTGGAGGCCGAGGCCCGCGCCAAGCAGATGAAGGACGAGTACCTGTCCGTGGAGCATCTGTGGATGGGCCTGTGCGCCAAGGCATCCAGCCGGGTGCAGCCCATCCTCAAGAGCCTGGGGTACGAGGAGGAAACCTTCCTCAAGGCCCTGGCCCAGGTGCGGGGCGCCACCCGCGTCACCACCGACAACCCCGAGGAAACCTACGACGCGCTGAAGAAGTACGGCACCGATCTGGTGGAGATGGCCCGGCAGCAGAAGCTGGATCCGGTCATCGGCCGTGACAGCGAGATCCGCAACGTGATCCGCATCCTGTCCCGCAAGACCAAGAACAACCCCGTTCTCATCGGCGAGCCCGGCGTGGGCAAGACCGCCGTGGTGGAGGGTCTGGCGCAGCGGATCGTGCGGGGGGACGTGCCGGATTCCCTGAAGGACCGCACGATCTTCTCGCTGGACATGGGCGCGCTGATCGCCGGGGCGAAGTTCCGCGGCGAGTTCGAGGAGCGGCTGAAGGCGGTGCTTGCGGAAATCAGGAAGAGCGAGGGCCGGATCATCCTCTTCATTGACGAGCTGCACACCATCGTGGGGGCGGGCAAGGCCGACGGCGCCATGGACGCGGGCAATCTGCTCAAGCCGATGCTGGCCCGGGGCGAATTGCACTGCATCGGCGCGACGACCCTGAACGAGTACCGCCAGTACATCGAGAAGGACGCGGCCCTTGAGCGGCGGTTCCAGCCGGTGACGGTGGGCGAACCCACGGTGGAGGACACCATCGCCATCCTGCGCGGGCTGAAGGAGCGCTACGAGGTGTTCCACGGGGTGAAGATCCAGGATTCCGCGCTGATCGCCGCGGCGACGCTGTCCAACCGCTACATCACCGACCGCTTCCTCCCCGACAAGGCCATCGACCTGGTGGACGAGGCCTGCGCCATGATCCGCACGGAGATCGACTCCCTGCCCACCGAGCTGGACGACATCAGCCGCCGCATCATGCAGCTGGAGATCGAGGAGGCCGCGCTGAAGAAGGACGACGACGAGCTGACGAAGGCGCATCTGGCCGAGGTGCAGAAGGAGCTGGCTGACCAGCGGGAGAAGTTCAATGAAATGAAGGCCCGCTGGGAGGGCGAGAAGAACGCCATCGGCAAGGTGAACAAGCTGCGCGAGGACATCGAGCATGTGAACGCGGAGATGGAGAAGGCCCAGCGCAGCTACGACCTGAACCGTCTGGCGGAGCTGCAGTACGGGGAGCTTCCGCGGCTGAAGAAGGAGCTGGCGGAGGAGGAAGCCATTGCCGAGCGCAGCAAGGGCGAGGACAGCCTGCTGCGTGACCGGGTGACGGACGAGGAAATCGCGCGGATCGTGGGCCGGTGGACGGGCATCCCCGTCAGCAAGCTGATGGAGGGCGAGCGGGAGAAGCTGCTCCACCTGGAGGACGTGCTGCACGAGCGGGTCATCGGCCAGGACGAGGCCGTGACGAAGGTATCCGAGGCGATCCTGCGCTCCCGGGCGGGGATTCAGGATCCCAACCGGCCGCTGGGGAGCTTCCTGTTCCTGGGCCCCACGGGCGTGGGCAAGACGGAGCTGGCCAAGGCTCTGGCCCAGGCGCTGTTCGACGATGAGAAGAACATGGTGCGCATCGACATGTCCGAGTACATGGAGAAGTTCAGCGTCAGCCGGCTCATCGGTGCACCTCCCGGGTACGTGGGCTATGACGAGGGCGGCCAGCTGACCGAGGCGGTGCGGCGGCATCCCTACTGCGTGGTGCTCTTCGACGAGGTGGAGAAGGCGCATCCGGACGTGTTCAACGTCCTTTTGCAGGTGCTGGACGACGGCCGCATCACCGACAGCCAGGGCCGCACGGTGGACTTCAAGAACACCATCCTCATCATGACCAGCAACCTGGGCAGCGAGTACATTCTGGAGGGCATCCGGGACGATGACATCACCCCCGAGGCCCGCGCGCAGGTGGATCGGCTGCTGAAGACCCACTTCCGGCCGGAGTTCCTCAACCGCATCGACGAGATCGTGTACTACAAGCCGCTGACCAAGCCGCAAATTGCGCAGATCGTGACGCTGATGCTCAAGGGTCTGAACCAGCGGCTGGCGGATCGTCAGCTGAAGGTGGAGCTGACCGACGCGGCCATGAACGCGGTGATCGACCAGGGCTTCGACCCGGTATACGGCGCGCGGCCGCTGAAGCGGTTCATCCAGTCGCGGATCGAGACGCTGGTGGCCAAGCGGATCATCGCCGCGGACGTGAAGCCCGGGGACATCCTCACCGTGGACGCGGAGGAGGACGGCAGCCTGACCGTGCGCTGGTAAGCGCAGGGCTCCCCGCCCCCTCGGGATCACAAAGGCATCCAGGCTTTTCCGGCCCGGATGCCTTTTCTGCGCGGAAAAAGGGGGCCGTCTCCCGAAGAGACAGCCCCCCTGTGCGTGATGGATTTCCCGCGGATCAGATGTTCAGCAGATCGCTGTAGACCTTCAGCGCGCCGTCGGTGTCGTGGGCGAGCACGCGCTTGGCCAGCACCTTGCCCAGCTGCACGCCCTCCTGGTCGAAGCTGTTCAGGTTCCACGCGAAGCCCTGGAACATGACCTTGTTCTCAAAGTGCGCCAGCAGCGCGCCGAGGGCCTCCGGGGTCAGCTTGTCGCCGATGATGATGCTGGAGGGACGGCCGCCGGCGAAGTACTTGTTGCGGTTGTCGTCAGCCTTGCCGCAGGCGAAGGCCACGATCTGCGCGGCCACGTTGGCGCACAGCTTCTGCTGGCTGGTGCTGCCCTGGATGACCACGTCGGTATCCATCTGGCTGCGGCGGAAGCCCACGAACTGCAGGGGCACAATGTCGGTGCCCTGGTGCAGCATCTGGTAGAAGGAATGCTGGCCGTTGGTGCCGGGCTCGCCGAAGATGACGGGGCCGGTCACATAATCCACGGGCTCGCCGAAGCGGTTGACGGACTTGCCGTTGGACTCCATGTCCAGCTGCTGCAGGTGGGCCGGGAAGCGGCTGAGCGCCTGGGAATAGGGCAGCACGGCGGTGTTGGGATAGCCCAGGACGTTGCGCTCGTACACGCCGATGAGGGCGTCGAGCATGGCGGGGTTGGCCAGCAGATCCTCGTTCTTCGCGAGGCGGTCGGCCTCGGCCGCGCCCTCCAGGAACTGGGCGAACACCTCCGGCCCGAAGGCCAGGGACAGCACCGCGCCGCCCACCGCGGAGGTGGAGGAGTAGCGGCCGCCGATGTAATCGTCCATGAAGAAGGCGGCGAGGTAATCATCGCTCTTGGCCAGGGGAGAGGTTTCGCTGGTGACGGCGATCATGTGCCTGGAGGCGTCCAGACCGGCCCTGGCCAGGGCGTCCTTGACGAAGGACTCGTTGGTCAGGGTCTCCAGGGTGGTGCCGGACTTGGACACCAGCACGAACAGCGCATGGGCGATATCCACCCGGCTGAGCACGCCCGCGGCGTCGTCGGGATCCACGTTGCTGATGAATTCAGCCTTCATTTTGAGGGTGCCGTTGACCTTGGCCCAGTTCTCCAGGGCCAGATACATGGCGCGGGGGCCCAGGTCGCTGCCGCCTATGCCGATCTGCACCACGGTGGTGAACTTTTCGCCCGCGGCGTTGGTGATTTCGCCGGCATGCACCTTGCGGGCCAGCTCCGCGATGCGGTTCTGCTGCGCCACGTAGAAGGCGCGCTTGTCCACGCCGTCGGCCACCACGGCATCGCCCAGCTGGCCGCGGCACAGATGATGCAGCACCAGACGGTTTTCACCGGTATTGATGACCGCGCCGTTGTACAGCTCGGCAAACTTCTCCGTCAGCTGCGCCTCCCGGGCGAAATCGGCCAGAATGGCCAGAATGCCGTCGTCCACCGGACGCGCGCCGTAGTTGAAGTCAAGCCCTGCGCCCATGGGCGTGGTGTAGCGCCGCACGCGCTGCGCGCCCTCCTCGCCGGCCATGGCGGCAGCCAGGTCGACCTTCGCGGCGCCCTTCAGCGCCTGATAAGCAGCCAGGGTATCCATGTTCTTCCAAGCGGTCATGGTGAAAAACCTCCTCATTCCTTGCGAAAGTGAAGTTTGAGCAAGCGTTTGCATAGCAAAATTATACTCGCAATCCAGGCAAATATCAAGATGATAAGCCGCGTTTGCGCAGGAAAGTATCCCCGCGCCGCGCCGCGCGGAGGGGGCCGCGGCGACACCTGACCGGCCGCGATCCGGCCTGTGGGAAGAATTTTGCGAACATGTCGGATTTTTTTGAAAAAGGGCTTGACAAGCCTTTCGTCATTTGCTATAATAGCACTCGCAGTTGATTGAACTGCTGAATCCATTGGGGAATGGTGTAACGGCAGCACCTGCGACTCTGACTCGTATTGTCTAGGTTCGAATCCTAGTTCCCCAGCATTTGCCTCCGTTGTCTAGTGGCCTAGGACGCCGCCCTCTCAAGGCGAAAACACGGGTTCGAATCCCGTCGGAGGTGCTTCAAACATCCCGGATCGAAGGATCCGGGATGTTTCTTTTTGCCCGCAGAGATCCCGCCCATCGTCTCCCCCGGCGGCGAATTGCAGGATTCCGTGCAAATCATGCAGCCCGCGCTTCCTCCGGCCATCGCGGGTGGCCGGGTTTCAATCCCTTGCCGGAAAACGCGTTGCGCGAAAATGCAGGATTCATCCGCCTGACATTTTTGCCGGAAATCCTGCAAACCGTCTTGTATTTTCTTTGTTTTTCTGCTATAATCAAGCTGCCCCGGAAAAGGGAATCCAACTTCAGCAGTCAGGGACGACGTCAAGGAGGGACAGGCATGCTGAACCTGCTCATCATCGCAGCGGTGATCGCGCTGGGCGCGCTGCTGGTGGCCAATTACCAGAACGGCAGCTGTGAAAACGGGCTGGAGGATTTCTACAACATCGAATACCGCCGCAAGTATCCCACCAGCAACTGATCATCCATCAACACGCCCCTGCGAAGCATAACCTCCGCAGGGGCGTTTTTTGTGGAAGCAGCCGTATCCCGGGGCCGTGAAAAGCATCGAAGCTGCCCCCGGCGGCAGTCGCCAACGCAAAAAAGCGGCCCGCGGGCCACTTTTTTGTCGCCGCTTACAGCAGCGTGATATTCGCGCGCTCGAATTCCCTGCGGGTCGCCTCGTCCCAGATGGAGGACTGCACCTCGCCAATGTGCGCCTTGCCCAGCAGCAGCATGCACAGCCGGCTCTGGCCGATGCCGCCGCCCATGGTCAGCGGCAGCCTGCCCTCCAGCAGCATCCGGTGGAAGGGCAGCTCCCGCCGGTGATCGCAGCGGGCCAGGGTCAGCTGACGGTCGAGGGACTCGGGGCTGACGCGGATGCCCATGGAGGAAATCTCCATCGCGCAGTCCAGCACCGGGTGGTAGAAGAGGATGTCGCCGTTGAGCTCCCAGTCGTCGTAGTCGGGGGCGCGGCCGTCGTGGGGCCTGCCGGACTTCAGCGCCCCGCCGATCCCCTGGATGAACACCGTCCCGTGCTCCTTCACGAAGACGTTCTCGCGCTCCTTGGGTGTGAGGTCAGGGTACATGTCCTCCAGCGCCTGGGCGGTGACGAAGGTCACCTCCCGCCTGAGCAGGGGTGAGTCGCACAGCTGGGGATACTTGCCCCGTACGGTCAGCTGGGTGTCGCAGATGGCGGCCACAATGTCCCGCACCGTCTGATGCAGGGTGAATTCGTTGCGGCTTTCGGGGGTGATGACCTTCTCCCAGTCCCACTGATCCACGTAGACGGAGTGCAGGTTGTCCAGGCTCTCGTCCCGGCGGATGGCGTTCATGTCGGTGTAAATGCCCTTGCCGGGGAACACGTCGTAGCGGTAGAGGGCCATGCGCTTCCACTTGGCCAGGGAATGCACCACCTGCGCCTCGGCGCCGGCGAAGGGGATATCGAAGCCTACGGGACGTTCCACGCCATTGAGGTCGTCGTTGAGGCCGGAGGAGGGTTCCACGAACAGGGGCGCGGATACGCGCTTGAGATGCAGGGCCAGGGCCAGGGAATCCTGGAACACCCGCTTGATCAGGCTGATGGCGCTCTGGGTCTGATAGAGGGACAGCTTGGGCGTGTAGCCCTCGGGGATGACGGAACGGTTCATGGCCGGACAGCTCCTTTGCTATCAATCGTATTGAAGGATTATACTACGATTCCGGCGTTTTTTCAATGCCCGGGAAACCGCCGCGCTTTACAGGCGCGGATTCGGCATGCTATAATTGGGGAAAACCGCAGGGAGGAACATGCATGACGCCGCTGGAAGCCGCAGGCCTGCTGGAGACGCTCGCCCGGGGCGCGGATCCCGTTACGGGGGAGATTCTGCCTGCCGGGCACGTGTGCCGCGACGCGCGGGTCAGTCAGGCGCTGCGCCTGGCGGCTCAGGCCCTGCGGGGCCCGGACGCGCCCCGGGAGGACGTCTGGGTGCGCAAGGATGGCCGGCCCAACGCTGGCCGTCCCTGGACGGAGGAGGACAACGCGCAGCTGGAGGCGCTCTTCCGCCAGGGCATGAGCCCGGAAGCCATCGCGCCCCTGCTGGACCGCAGACCCCGGGGCGTGGCGAATCAGCTGAGGGCCCTGGGCCTGGAGGGCGACGGCGCATCCAAAGCGCGCGCGCCCTGGACGAGGGCGGACGATGAGGAGCTCACCCGCCTCTTCCCCGAATGGACGGAGCAGCAGCTGGCCCGGCGCTTCGGCCGGAGCGCCTATGCCATCCACTGCCGGCTCATCCGTCTGGGCGTGATCGAGAACGATATGATATCCCCATCCGTGAAAGGAGACTGAATCCTGTATGCAGCAGCTTCAACTGAAGGACTTCCTGAACTACCGCTTCCTCTCGGAGGTGCGCTGGGCGCCGGACGGGAAGAAGGCTGCCTTTGTGGTATCCGCCTGCGAGGAGGAGCAGAATGCCTATGCCTCGCGCCTGTACCTGTGGGACGGGCAGGTGCGTCAGATGACCGACCTGGGCAGGGAGCGGGGCTTCGTCTGGCTGGACGAGAACCGGATTCTCTTCCCCGCCGTGCGCTCGGAGAAGGAGAAGAAGCGCGCCGCGGCCCATGAGCAGTTCACCAGCTACTACGCGCTGGACGTGCGGGGCGGCGAGGCGCTGCCGGCCTTCACCCTGCCCATTGCGGCGGCGATGGTGAAG
Organism: Aristaeellaceae bacterium; assembly: GCA_051886675.1. GTDB lineage: Bacteria > Bacillota > Clostridia > Christensenellales > Aristaeellaceae > UBA11524. The sequence goes on along the minus strand of JBJEYH010000163.1, from coordinate 9,198 downwards.
GTGCTGGACGAAACCCATCTGGCGGTTGTGGGCGCGCTGGACGTGAACGTCCCCGACTACGACCAGATGACTGACGAGGCCCGGGCGCAGGTGGCGAAAAACCGGGAGGAGGACAAGGACTACGAGGTCTTTGACGAGATTCCCTTCTGGATGAACGGCGAGGGCGTCACCAACGGGCGGCGGGCGGCGCTGTACCTGGTGGAGACGGAGCCCTTTGGCATCCGGCGCGTCACGGGAGACACGGACAACGTGGGCGCCCTGGCCGTGATGGGGGACGAGGTGATCTTCGACGCGTCCGCCTGGACGGACAGGATGCCCGTGATGGGCTGCTGCATCCGCGCGGTGAACTGGAGGACCGGCGAGGTCCGCACGGTGTATCAGCATGAGCGTCTGACGGTGTCCGGGCTGCTGGCGGTGGGCGGGCGGCTGTACGTGCTGGGCACGGAGGGCGCGCGCTACGGGCTGAACGAGAACAGCTGGGTATACGCGCTGGATCCCCGGACGGGCGGGATGACGATCCTCCGCCGGGAGGAATACAGCATGTACGGCTCGGTGGGCAGCGACTGCCGCCTGGGCGGAGGCCAGCAGCAGGCCGTCCGCGGGGAGGACATGTACTACGTCACCACCCGGGAGGGGGATGCGCCGCTGTTCCGCCTGCATCCCGACGGCACTGACGAGCAGATCCTCGGCCGGGCGGGCAGCGTGGACTGCTTCGACGTGTCCGACAGGAACGACGTGGTGCTGATGGTGGCCATGTTCGAGCAGAAGCTGCAGGAGCTGTACGCCTACGACCTGCGCAAGTGCCGCCTGACCCAGCTGACCCACTTCAACGACGCGGCCCTGAAGGGCAGGTATGTGGCCAGGCCCCGGCCCCTCACCGTGGAGAGCGAGGGCTATACCATCGGCGGCTGGGTGCTGGAGCCCCGGGACTTCGACCCCGCCAAAAGCTACCCCGCCGTGCTGGACATCCACGGCGGCCCCAAGACCGTCTACGGCACGGTGTTCTACCACGAGATGCAGCTGTGGGCGAACATGGGGTACTTCGTGTTCTTCTGCAACCCCAAGGGCAGCGACGGCCGGGACAACGACTTTGCCGACATCCGCGGCCACTACGGCGAGACGGACTACCGGCACATCATGGCCTTCACCGACGCGGTGCTTGCGGCCTATCCGCAGATTGACGTCAGCCGCGTCTGCGAGACCGGCGGCAGCTACGGCGGCTTCATGACCAACTGGATCATCGGCCACACGGACCGGTTCTGCTGCGCGGCGTCCCAGCGGTCCATCGCCAACTGGCTGAGCTTTTACGGCGTATCGGACATCGGCTACGTGTTCGCCACGGATCAGAACGCGGCGCATCCCTTCGACAATCCGGAGAAGCTGTGGGAGCATTCGCCGCTGAAGTACGCCGCCCATGCCGTGACGCCCACGCTGTTCATCCACTCCGACGAGGACTACCGCTGCCCGATGGCAGAGGGCCTGCAGATGTTCACCGCCCTCAAGGACAGGGGCGTGCCTGCGCGGCTGTGCCTGTTCCACGGGGAGAACCACGATCTGTCCCGTTCGGGCAAGCCGAAGCACCGCATCCGCCGCCTGGAGGAAATCACGAACTGGTTTGAGAAGTACAGCAGATAAGACCAACAGCCAGGAATCGCGCCAGCGGAAAAGGGCCAAGGGGTGCCCCACTTGCGCGAGCCTGGGCGGCAGCCCCGCGTCCCCCGTTCCCCGTCCAAAGCCGGTGCTTCCGGGCAGAATGCGCAGCCTTCCGCGACGGAAACGGCATGACCGAACAGCAACAGAAAACCGGACAACAAGAGCCGCTGACAAACCGTCGGCGGCTCTTTTTCTGTGCGGGAAAAAACGCCCGGGCAGAAAGGATGCTGTCCGGGCGGGTGTGCTTGTGCGGGGTGGGGAGAGGACGGGCGTTCATTGCCGGGTGCGCGGAACCTGCCGGTTCCCTCGCGGGCGAACTGCGTCGCCTGCCTGGAAACTCCGGTTTCCCCGATTCCCCTTTTCTTTTCATTGGTGGTGAGCCTGGGCTGCCGCGGCATTCCCGCGCAGGGGGCATCGCCCCTTGACCCTTTTTCGCTTCGCGATCCCATGGCGCCGGGCTTCAGATGCACCGCTGCAGCGGCTGCAGGATGCTGCTGATGATCTGCGCGTCCCGGATGATGGTCTCCGGATCAAAGCGCAGCGATGGCCCCGATACGCTCACCGCTGCCGTGACCTGCCCCGCGCTGTTGAATACCGGCACCGCCACGCAGCGGATGCCGTATTCGTGCTCCATGTTGTCCACCGCGTAGCCGTTCTGCCGGATCTCCTCCAGATGATGCCGCAGCACCATGGGATCGGTGATGGTGCAGCCGGTGTAGGCCTTCAGCGGCTTCTCGCTGATCACCTGCTCCGCCTGCTCCCCGGGCAGAAAGGCCAGCATGGCCTTGCCCAGCCCCGTGCAGTACAGCGGCGCGCGTTCCCCCAGAATGTTGCGGGTGTGCTGCTGGTTGGACGGATAGGTGCTCTCGATATACAGCACCTCCATCTCGTCGAGAATGCCGAAGTAGCATACCTCCCGGGTCTCCTGGGCGATGCGGTTCAGATAGGGCAGGAACATGTCCCTCAGCCCGTGATGGCTGCTGACGATGTAGCCCAGATGCAGCACCTTCATACCCAGATAGTACTTGCTGGTCTGGGGATTCTTCACCAGATAGCCGCACTTCTGGAAGGTGCTGAGAATGTTGTAGACCGTGCTTTTCTGCATGCCCAGCATCTTGGCGATCTCCGAGGGCCCCAGCTCCGGCTGCTCCACGGAGAAGCACTCCAGCACCTGCATGGCCCGGGCCAGAGACTTCACCTGGCTGTCGTCGGACATGGACGTCACGCTCCTTTCGGCGGAAAAGCCGGGGGCGTCTCATCCCCGGCAGAGGGTATCGCGGACAACGCGGGCAGCCAGATCCAGCTGACGCACCTCGTCGCGGAAGGTATCGGTCATGCCGCATTCGGGCCTGACCCGGGTGAAGGCGCTGTCCAGCACGCCCTCGATCTCCTTGAGATGCACCTTGGCGTTGACGGGATAATACTGCCGCTCAATCTCGGAGAACACGGTCAGGAAGGCCTGCACCTGCTCCGCCCGCTCCGGCTGCTCCCGCCAGTTCCGCCACAGCCAGTCATACAGCTCCATATGAAAATTCATCATCACGCCGGAAAATCCTGCCGCGCCGGATCGCAGGGAATCCAGAAGGGTGGTGGTGTTGGCGTTGAACAGGCGCAGCGGGGAGCCTTCGAGCGCCTGCAGCCGCCGGCGGATCAGGCCGATATCGCAGCAGGTGTCCTTCATGAAGGCGAACCGCCCCGAATCGGCGCACCACTTCAGCTCCTCCAGGGTGATCAGCCGCTTGAAGGGGTAGGGGCACTCGTAGAAGCCCAGCGGCGTTTCCGGATCGAGATGCGCCATCAGCGTTTTCAGCCGGGGCAGGAAGCTTTCCTCCCCCCGCCCGGGCGGACACAGCCGGTTGGTGATCATGATCAGCGCGTCGGCGCCGGCCCGGCGCATGCAGTTCAGCTCCTCGATCTGATCCCACACGTTCTCCGACACGTGCCCCGAGGCGATCACCGGCACATGGGCGTGAGCCTTGACGAAGCGCACCAGCTCCTCCCGCTCCCGCAGGCTCAGGAAGAATATCTCGCTGGACTGACAGGCCGCGAACAGCCCTGCGGCCCCATGGCCCTCATACCAGCCGATCAGCCGCTCCAGGGACGCGTAATCGATATCCCCGTCCGCCGTGAAGGGCGTGATCATGACCGGCCACAGTCCGTCATACTGCTGCTTCATACCCTGTATCCTCCTCCGCACAATGCGTGTACGCCGTTTAGCATGGGTGAACGCTTATATCATATGCCATCCCCGAGTTCTTGTCAATATCCACCGGATTTTTTTCATCTTTTCGTCACTTCCGCTGAAATGAAAACTTTCCTGCCTGCCTGTTGACAAAGAATGTACGCCATGTTAGAATAAATCATCAAAAAACGGCGTTCAGTAATACTGAACATATCCCCCGAAAGGATGGTGATCCGCAATGCTGCCGGCCATCAGCAACCACTACGCGCCGGGCATGGCGCGGCCCCTTCTGGCGGCGGAGACGCACATCGTCCTGGAGCCCTGCGAGGCATGGAACTATGCCCATCATCCCTTCCTGACGCGGTTCCGGGGGCGGCTCTTCCTGTGCTGCAGCAGCGGGCGTCACCACGAGGACGACGTGGGGCAGCGGGTGATCTGCATGGGCAGCGACGACGGCATCCGCTGGGACGCGCCCCGGGTGGTCGCCCTGCCGGAGCAGCCCGATACCCAGGGCCTGCTCCCCTCCGGGCTGTACGTGCATGAGCATACGCTGACCGTCTACTACCAGACCTACGCGTACGATCCCGCCGCGCTGCGGAACGGGCATCGCCGGATGGGCAGCCAGGGCCGGAGCCTCCTGGGCTTCCGGTGCGTGACCACCCGGGACGGCGTCAGCTGGAGCGATCCCGTCGACCTGCCGGCCTTCGGCGGAAACATGGCCGTGCAGCGCCTGCGGTCCGGACGGCTTTTCTCCTGCGGCGGACGCTTCCACGCCTGGAGCGGCAACCCCGACGGCATCCACGGCTGGCAGCAGACGGAGGCCTTCCCCCAGGGCTGGGGCGGCGATCCCGCCGGCGCGCCCCTGGAGGACGATCTCCCCGGGCTGGTCAGCGATACCCGCGTCTCCCTGTGCGAGGGCTCCTTCATCCAGCAGGACTCGGGGCGGCTGGTGATGTACCTGCGCTCCGCCACGCCCTGGCTGTGGGCCTGCGTCAGCGACGACGAGGGCGAAACCTGGTCCCTCCCCGAGCGCACGGACTTCACCGACAACCGCACGAAGTTCTGCCTGGGCCGTCTCCCGGACGGACGGTACTACTACGTGGGCACGCCGGATCCCTTCCCGCCCCGGACGCGGCATGTGCTGGCGCTGTCGCTCTCCCGCGACGGCCTGGACTGGACGGAGCATTACCTCCTGGCCCGCGCCCAGTACAAGGGCCGCTACCCCGGCATCGACAAAAACGGCGTCTACGGCTATCCCAGCGTCCTGGTCGAGGGGGATACGATGCGCGTGGCCTTCTCGCTGAACAAGGAAATGATCGCCGTGCTGACTGCCGATCTGCGCCAAGTGTGAAACGGAGGTATGCATCATGTCTGTCGCACCCGTACCGCAGCCGGGGAAATCCCGGTGGGCCAGGTTCCGCAGGGCGCTCATCCGCGACCGGTGGCTGTACCTGATCATGCTCCTGCCCTGCCTGTACTATGTGCTGTTCCACTATTACCCCATGTACGGCGTGACCCTGGCCTTCAAGCAGTACAAGCCCAAGCTGGGCATCACCGGCAGCCCCTGGGCCAGCCAGCACGGCATGAAGTACATCCTGCAGGTGGTGGGCGATCCCTACTTCTGGACGGTGTTCAGGAATACCATCGTCCTCAACGTGCTCAACCTGGCCATCACCTTCCCCGCGCCCGTCGTCCTGGCCCTGCTGCTCAATGAGGTCGCCAGCAGCGGCTACAAGCGCGTGGTGCAGACGGTCACCTATCTGCCCCACTTCCTGTCCACGGTGGTGGTGGTCGGCATGATGAACAGCATGTTCGCCTCCTCGGGCATCGTCAACGAGCTGCTCGGGAAAATCGGCCTGGGCCCCTTCGCCTTCCTCAACGACGCGCAGTACTTCCGGCCCATGTACATCGGCTCCAACCTCTGGCAGAACATCGGCTGGGATTCCATCATCTTCCTGGCGGCGCTCTCCGGGCTGGATCAGGAGCTCTACGAGGCTGCCCGCATCGACGGCGCCGGCCGCTGGAAGCAGACCATCCACATCACCATCCCCGGCATCCTGCCCACCATCGTCATCATGCTGATCCTGGCCATGGGCAAGATCATGAACGTGTCCTACCAGAAGATCCTGCTGATGATGACCGGCTCCAATCAGTCCGTGTCGGACGTGATCTCCACCTACGTCTACCGGCGGGGCATCACCAAGGCGGACTTCAGCTACGCCACGGCGGTAGGGCTGTTCCAGTCCCTGGTGAGCCTGGCGTTCGTCACCGCCACCAACTGGATCTCCCGCAAAACCACCGAGACCTCGCTGTGGTAAGGAGGGAATTGCCATGCCGATCAAGGAAGGCGGTATCAGCCGCAAAATCTTCACCGTGTGCAACACGCTGTTTCTGCTCATGCTGATGGTCATCACCCTCTACCCGCTGTGGCTGCAGTTCATCACCTCCATCAGCCACGGCCTGGAGGTCATGAAGGGCGGCGTCACCCTGCTGCCCCGCAATCCCACCCTGGCCACCTACAGAACCATCGTCCGGGGCGAGCTGTTCATGTATATGAAGAACACCATCGTCTACACGGTGGCGGGCACCGCCATCAACCTGGTGATGAGCTGCCTGTGCGCCTATCCCCTGTCCCGCAGGACCTTCTCGGGCCGCAGGTTCTTCACGATGCTGGTGACCTTCACCATGTTCTTCTCGGGGGGCATGATCCCCCTGTACCTGACGGTCAAGCAGTTCGGCATGATGGATACCATCTGGGCGCTGGTGCTGCCCGGGGCCATCAGCACCTACAACATGATCGTCATCCGCACGGCGTTCCAGTCGATCCCGGATTCGCTGATCGAGTCCGCGCAGCTGGACGGCGCCAACGACCTGATCATCCTGGGGAAGATCGTGGTGCCCCTGAGCAAGGCCACCCTGGCCACGATGCTGCTGTTCTACGCGGTGACCCACTGGAACAGCTACTTCGACGCCATGCTCTACATCAACAAAAAGGACATGTATCCCCTGCAGATCATGCTGCGCAACATGCTCATCGGCGGGCTGTTCAACGAGGAGACCGCCATCGCCGGCGCCAGCGCCGACAGCTTCGCCGTCACCGACGCCACGCTGCGCTCCGCGGCCATCATCGTCACCACCCTGCCGATCCTGGTGGTGTATCCCTTCGTGCAGCGCTACTTCGTCAAGGGCGTGATGATCGGCGGCGTCAAGGGCTGATCCGCCCAACGGTTCCTGCGGGCCGCGGCCCGTAGACAATAAAAACTCGACCCCACGGAAAAAAGGAGGAACGACCATGAAGTTGACCCGTCTGACCGCCCTGGCGCTCGCGCTGGTGATGGCGCTGTCCCTGGTGACGGTGGCCCAGGCCGAGGGCAATCCCTCCACCTGGCTCAGCGACGAGCTGGTGGAAATCCGCATCATGCGCGACGAGAACCCCAATCAGCCCATCAAGCTGGATACCATCAAGCTCCAGACCATCGAGGAGCTGCTCAACGTCCGCCTGATCGTCGAGGCGCCCCCGAAGGCTTCCTACTCCGACAAGAAGTCCGTGCTCATCGCCACCGACGACATGCCCGACATCATGTACGTGGACTTTGACGACGTGCGCTCCTACGCCCGCGACGACATGTTCGTCAACCTGAGCGACTACAAGGATCAGATGCCCAACCTCTTCGGCCTGCTGGAGGGCGACGAGGCCCTGGCCATGTACACCATCGACGGCAGCTTCTACTCCGCGCCCACCCTCTACCGCAGCAATCCCGACGCGGCGCGCTCCGGCCCGCTGGTGAACTTCCGCATGGATCTGCTGGAGAAGTATGACCTGCCCGTGCCCACCACCTGGGACGAGCTGTACGAGGTCATGCTGGCCATCAAGGAGAAGGAGCCCGATCTGATCGGCATGACCAACCGCAAGGCCGGCAACACCACCGCCACCCGCAAGCTCCTGGACTGCATGGCGTATCCTCTGGGCTCCTACTCCACGATGTACCGCGACGAGGACCTGGGCGGCCAGTGGATCTACGGCCCCACCCATGAGAACTTCAAGGAAGTGCTTTCCTACCTGAACAAGCTGTACGCCGCGGGCCTGCTGGATCCCGACTACGCCACCATGACCAAGGATCTGTGGACGGAAAAGATGTCCTCCGGCCAGGCCATGTGCACCGTGGACAACGACGGCGTGGTGCGCAACTTCAACGTGGCGCTGCAGACCATCAACGCGGAGTGGAACATCGGCGTGATTCCCACGCTGACCAACTCCCTGGGCCAGACCCGCAACACCTACTACGCCGAGAACCGGCCCACCAACGCGTGGGTGATCTCCGCCTCCAGCGACAAGATCGACATCGCGGTGAAGTTCCTTGACTGGTGCTACTCCGAGCAGGGCACCGACGTGAACAACCTGGGCAAGGAAGGCGTCACCTTCGACGTGGTGGACGGCAAGAAGGTTATCAAGGAAGAAATTCTTGCGCAGTATGCCGCCAACGGCGCCAACGCGATCTACGACATGTCCAGCGCGCTGGGCATCGGCCTGCTGGAGGTCACGCCCCGCTACGACACCTCGCCCGATCAGCAGATGGCCCTGTACCTGAAGGGCTCCGACGAGGCCCGCGCCGCCTATCGCGAGCAGCTGCAGACGATCCTGAACGACACGGGTCTGCGGGACGTGGCCAGCGTGACCACCGAGCCGGCGCTGACCGCCGAGCAGACCGAGCGCTACAACGAGCTGCTGGTGGCTGTGGAGAACATCATCTGGCAGGAGGTTGACAAGTACATCACCGGCCAGGAGCCCATCGAGAACTGGGACAAGGTGATCGAGGCGGCCAATGCCGCCGGCGCGACGGAGATGGAAGAGATCTACAACGCCGCGTGGGCAGCCGTGCTGGGCGAGTAAAAACCACAACCGGAGGAAGGACTGCGGCGGCTCTGCAGCGAAAGCTGCAGAGCCGCCCTTTGCACACATCCTGCAAGGGATCGCGAAGCGAAAACGGGTCAAGGGGCGATGCCCCTTGCGAGGTGCAGGGGCCGCGCCCCTGCGCAGGTCCGGGCGGCAGCCCGGGCGCAGCACCCAAAAGCAGTAAAAAGAGCGAAAAAGAGCCAGAGTTTCCGAGCAGGCGACGCAGTCCGCCCGCGAGGGAAACGGCAGATTCCGGAGCCTGCAAGGGATCGCGAAGCGAAAACGGGTCAAGGGGCGATGCCCCTTGCGAGGTGCAGGGGCCGCGCCCCTGCGCAGGTCCGGGCGGCAGCCCGGCTTCCCACGCCCGCCTTCTATTGTAGATGAACCCCCCACACCACCCCCTTAAGGAGGCACCCCCATGACCGACACCCGCCGACTGCTGCCCTTCCTGTGGCTCCACGGGGAGGAC
>JBJEYH010000162.1:0-5175 GCA_051886675.1 Aristaeellaceae bacterium | reverse complement strand
CTGATGCCGTTGGCCAGGGCGGTGATGGAGGTGATGGTCATGTTGTTCAGCTTGATCGCCGCTGCGTAACCGCCGATGGCCGCCGTGCCGAAGCCGTTGATGACGCTCTGGATCAGGATGTTGCCCACGGAAATGAAGCTCTGCTGCACAGCGCTGGGGGCGGCGATGGTCAGGATCTTCTTCAGGATGGGGAAGGAGAACAGCGGCGCGCCCCGGCCATCCATGCGGCGCAGCTTCAGGAGCACCGCCCCAACAGCCGCCAGACCGCTGACGGACTGGCACAGGAACGTTGCCCAAGCGACGCCCTCCACGCCCATGCCGAACTGCCGGACAAAGAGGATATCCACGAAGATGTTGCTGACCGAGGATACCGCCAGGAACCAGAAGGGCGTGCGGGAATCGCCCATGGCGGAGAAGATGCCCGTGGACACCTGGTAGAGGATCAGGAACACATAGCCCATCAGGTAGATGTCCAGGTAGGCGGCGGAATCGGCAAAGACCTCCTGAGGCGTATTGATGAGGCGGAGGAGCCAGTCGCACAGGAGGAAGCCCGCGCCGGTCAGCACCAGCCCCAGCGCCGCCGAGAAGATCAGCGAGGTGGTGATGGCGCTGCGCACCTCGCTCCAGCGCTTCTCGCCGAAGAAGCGGGCGGTGATCACCGACGCGCCGATGTTGCAGCCCACAGCCAGGGCAATGTAAATCAGCGTGATCTCATAGGAATTGCCCACGGCAGCCAGGGCTTCGGTACCGATATAGCGGCCGGCCACCAGGCTGTCGGCAATGTTGTAGAGCTGCTGGAAAATAATGCTGCCGAACAGGGGCAGGGTGTAGGCGGCCAGCACCCGGCTGGGCCGGCCTACGGTCAGGTCTTTCATGAAAGAGCCACTCCTTTCCGCATGTTCCAAAGGACCAGCACATATTCTACAGCTCCGGTGGGAAAATGTCAAAGCGTGCGCGGAACAATACAGACAAAATACCGTGCTCTGTTCCCTCAGCAGGGAATGCGGCTGACACGTCGGCTTCGTAGCAGGGCGCAGGGCCAGAGTTCGGCCCCGCAGCCAGCCTGCTTCGGGCGGGAAGGCGTTGGACGCGGTATCGGCGGATTACCGCTGACAGGCAGGGAAAACCTCATTCTCCGGCTTATCCGCAGCCAAAGCCGCTGCCTCATCCAGCCGGGACGCTGCTGCGCGTAGGATGCCGGAACCCCACCGTCCTTCCGCGCCTGCCGGAAACGGCCCGCTCCCACGGCGGCAAAAGGCTTTCCGCGCAAAAAAACAACGGCCGAAGCCGCTGTTTTCCATAGGGATGCGCCGTGGCGGAACGCTTATTCCACCGTGACGGACTTGGCCAGGTTGCGGGGCTTGTCCACGTCGCAGCCGCGACTGACAGCCATGGAATAGGCCAGCAGCTGCACGGGAATGATGGCCAGCAGCGGAGCGAAGGCCGGCGCCGTATCCGGGATCACCCACAGCGCGTCGGCCTCGGGCGCCGCCTTGTCCCGCAGGCCCTCGGTGCAGACCACCAGCGTGCGCGCGCCGCGGCTGCGGGTTTCGCGGATGTTGGAAAGGGTCTTGTCCGCCAGGCGTGGCTGGGTCATCAGGGCACAGACCAGCGTCCCGGGCTCGATGAGGGCGATGGTGCCGTGCTTCAGCTCGCCCGCTGCGTAGGCCTCGCTCATGATGTAGCTGACTTCCTTCAGCTTCAGGCTGGCCTCCATGGCCAGGGCGTAGTCGATGCCCCGCCCGATGTAGAACACGTGCTTCCTGTCGTAGTAGCGGCTGGCGAAGCGCTGCACATCCTCCTCGCAGGCCAGCAGAGCTTCCGCCTTCCCGGGGATGGTCGCGAGCTCCCGCAGGAGGCCGGAGGCATCGGCAGGGGAGAGCACGCCCCGCTTCTGCGCCAGGTCGATGGCCAGCAGCGCCATCATCTCCACCTGGGTGATGTAGGCCTTGGTGCTGGCCACGGCGATCTCCGGCCCGGCGTAGGTGTACATGACGTTCTTCCCGGCCTCCCGGGCGATGGAGGAACCGACCACGTTGGTCAGCGCCATGGTTTTCGCGCCAAGGCGGGCAGCCTCCCGCATGGCGGCCAGGGTATCGGCGGTTTCGCCGCTCTGGGAGATGGCCAGGAACAGATCCCCCGGCCCCATGATCGGCTCCCTGTAGCGGAACTCGCTGGCCACGTCCACCACCACGGGCAGCCGTGCCAGATGCTCAATCACGTACTTGCCGATGACGCCCGCATGATACGCCGTGCCGCAGGCCACGATGGTCAGGCACTTCAGCGCGGAGGCCTCCTCCCGGGAGAAGGGGAAGGCGTCCTCCCGCAGGGTCATGGTTTTCGCGTCCACATGGGCGGTGAAGGTCTTGCTCAGCGACGCGGGCTCCTCGTGGATCTCCTTGAGCATGAAGTGCGGATAGCCGCCCTTTTCCGCGGCCTCCACGTCCCAGTCCACATGGATCGGATGCAGCGCACGGGCCCGGCCATAGGGGTCGTACACCGTCGCGCGATCCCGGCGGAGGACGGCGATTTCCTTGTCCTCCAGCAGCTCCACCTCGCGGGTGTGGGCGATGAGGGCGGGAATGTCGCTGGCGATGTACTGCGCGCCCTCGCCGATACCCACCACCAGCGGGCTGTCCTTGCGGGTGCAGTAGAGCACGTCGGGCTCCCGGGTGCAGATGACGCCCAGGGCATAGCTGCCCTCCAGCATGTTCTGCGCCTTGCGCAGGGCGGCAAGCATATCGCCGTCATAGAGGGTCTGGAGGAGATGGGCGATGACCTCCGTATCCGTCTGGGACACGAACACGCAGCCCTGGGCCTGCAGGGAGGCCCGGAGCCGGTCATGATTCTCGATGATGCCGTTGTGCACGATGGCGATGTCGCCCTTCATGTCCGTGTGGGGATGGGCGTTCAGGTCGGAGGGCTCGCCGTGGGTGGCCCAGCGGGTGTGGCCGATGCCCACGCTGCCCGTCAGGGGAGCCCCCTGCAGCTTGTCCTCCAGGTTGCTCAGCCGTCCCTTGGCCTTCATCAGATGAATCACGCCCTGATCCATCACCGCCACGCCCGCGCTGTCATAGCCGCGGTATTCCAGGCGGGACAGCCCCTCCAGCAGAAAGGGCTGCGCCTGCTGATTGCCGATATATCCTACAATGCCGCACATAAGCATAACCTCCTGGATAATACGTATCATAACGTATTATACACGCTGTCCGAAAAAATGCAACCCCGAAATGCAATTCAGGGCGCCAGGAGCAGCAGGGGATCGACGGCCTGGCCGTCCCGGGTAACGCGCAGATGCAGATGGGATGGCAGATCTGTCTCGTCCACCATGCCGGATCCGGCAAAGCCGATGGTCTGCCCGGCCTGAACGGGATCGCCCTCCTGCAGCGCGGACAAAAGCGACATGCCCGCATATTCGGCGATGACGCCATGGCCATGGTCGATCACCGCCCACGCGCCCCGGACGCCCTCCTCGCCGCAGTCAAGCACCACGCCGTCCCCCATGGCATACACCAGCGCCCCGGTATCCGCCGCCAGATCCACCGCGTCGTGCAGCTGCCACACCCCCGTGACGGCTGACTGCTGCAGGCGCGTGGCGTCGAAGCCGCGCAGCGTCGTCACCCTGTCCAGCGGCGCGCGCCAGATGACGGGCGTCGCGGTGGGCGAGGGCGCGGGCGTCACGGCATCGGCCAGGGACTGCTGCTGCAGCTGCGCGGCCGACTGCGCCTGATCCACCGGCGGGGTGGGCGTGGGCGGTGTTGCTTCCATCCGCCCCGACCATACCGCGGAAAAGACGATCACCGCCACGCACACCGTCATGATCACCGGGAATCCCTGCTTCTCCACAAACCGCTGATACCCCTGCACGAAACGCTGCCAGCGCTGCCGAAACTTCATGCGGACACCTCCCTGTCGGATCAGTTTGACCCGGGAGCGTCCTCCTCATGCAGCGCGGGCAGCAGGGAAAGCTGCGTGCCCGGATAATAGTGCGCAAGAATGTCCGTATAGCGGCTGCCGGAAGCCGCCATGGCCTGCGCGCCGGCCTGGCTCATGCCCACCCCGTGGCCGTAGCCCAGGGTGTGGAAGGTGATGCTGTCGCCCTCGGCGTCCCAGGTGATCCAGGTGCTGCACAGCTTCAGCGCCTGGCGGAAGGCCTGTCCCGTCACGGTCTGCGTCCCCACCAGAATGGTGGCGATCCTCCCCGAGGCGGTGCTGCTCTGCAGCCGCAGCTGCCCGGGCAGCCCCTCCGCCGTCACGCCGCAGCCGGGAAAGGCTTCCTCCAGCAGCGCCGCGGCCTCTTCCAGCGGATAGGTCCTGTCCGCCCGGTAGCAGGAGGCATGCTCCTCGCCGGGGCTTTCCACGTGAACCAGATAGGGGAGCGCCTCGGAGAAAACAGCCTGCGCATCCTCGGTCATGCCGCCGGAGCTGGCGTGGTACAGCACCTGGATGGGCAGTCCGTCATAGGTGAGGATCTGCCCGGCCGTGGCGCGGACGGCGCTCCGGATCCGGCTGAGGCAGGCGGTATATTCGCCGCCCCACTTCGCCTGCTGCTCAGCCCTGGTCAGATACCCCTGGCAGCAGGCGGAATCCGTGCAGATATCGCAGGCGGGATGGGTGGCGCAGCCGTTGCCGCCAAGGCTCCGGCAGCTGCGGATGGCCCGGGTTCTGGCGGCGACAGCCTGGCATTTGAGGGCCTCGGTGGCATAGGCGGCGGGCATTTCCGCAGCCACGACGCCCAGCACGTACTCCTCCAGGCTGATGCGCCGCACGGCCTGCGCCTTCGCGTCCCAGACGTTCAGGGTCAGATCCACCTGACGGGTCTCGGCCTCCGCGCGGCTGATGACGCTCTCCGCCGGCGTGTGCCAGAGGAGCAGGATCTGCTTCATCCGCCCCGGCAGCTGCAGCGCGATTCTGCGCAGCTGCATGGGTATGCCCGCCCATTGTTCGCCCGTCAGCGGCGCGCCGCACAGCGTCCACAGGCAGGCCAGGAGCAGCAGCAGCCTGCACAGGCCAAGGGAAGGATAGCGCCGTCTCACGGCCATCACCTCGCTTCAGGCCTGGTATATGCGGGAAATGTGCCGGTTATGACGGGCATTGCCCGCGGCATGGCCATGCAAATTGTGCCGAAAGTGGTAAAATTGGTCGTCTTTCGAAAAATTTGTGACAAAATTCCGT
>JBJEYH010000161.1:3610-5208 GCA_051886675.1 Aristaeellaceae bacterium | reverse complement strand
CCGAGGGCAAGCGCGCGCTGTACCTGGGCAGCCGGGATTTCAACCTGCCCAACGTGCCCGCCCGCTCCCGCAAGGGCAACAAGATCACCTCCGCCGTGTTCTGGGCGCTCTACGGCCAGTATCTGCCGGATACCCAGACGGGGCTGCGTGCCTTCCGGCGGGAGGAGCTGTCCTTCATGATCGGGGTCGCCGGCGAGCGCTACGAGTACGAGATGAACGTGCTCATCGCCTGCGCCCGGGCCTCCATCCCCATGATCCCCCTGACCATCGAAACCGTCTACGAGAACGACAATGCCGGCTCCCACTTCCACCCCGTGCGGGACTCCATCCGCATCTACAGGGTGATCCTGGGGAACTTCATCAAGTTCATGGGCGCGTCCATCGCCTCCTTCCTGATCGACCAGGGGGTGTTCGCGCTGATGGAGTTCGTGGTGCTCTCCCGCGTCAGCTGGGCGCTGACCTCCATCCAGGGCCTGAGCACCCTGGTGGCCCGCCTGGTGTCCGCCCCCTGCAATTTCCTGATGAACCGCTCCTTCGTGTTCCGCTTCAAGCAGAACACCGCCGTCACCGCCCTCAAGTACGCGGCGCTGGCCGTGTCGCTGCTGGTGCTCAGCTGGCTGGGGGTGGCGCTGCTGGGGATTCTGGGCATGCCCAAATTCCTGGACAACCTGTCCAAGCTGATCATTGACACGCTGCTGTACTTCCTCAGCTACCGCGTGCAGAACAAGTGGATCTTCCGGGAGGACAGGGCATGAGCGCGAAGGTGAAAAATATCCTCCTGACCCTGCTGGCCCTGGCGCTGCTGGCCGCCTACGCCGCGGCGATCCCCTCCCCCGCCATCACCCCCGAGGCCGAGGACGCCTACTGGGGCCAGTCCGTCTCCGACGACGACGAGTACGCCTTCCTCTTCGACTGAACGACTATCACCAAGGAGGTCATGCTGTTATGCGCAAACTGCTCTGCGGCCTGCTGCTTGTGACGCTGCTGGTTCCCGCCGCCCTGGCCGAGGACGCCGCCGATTTCTCCCTGCCCATGGACTTCACCCCCGGTCACGTGGCCGATCCCGCCAACTTCACCGAGGACAGCTACGAGGATGAAAGCCTGTCCATCCGCATGGAGCGCATTCAGGAGGACGGCGTCACCTACAACGTGGCCCGGGTGAGGATTGCCGATCCCAGCCAGCTGCGCACGGGCCTTGAGGATCCCGAGCGGGGCAAGAAGAGCAACTACGTCCACACCATCGCCGAAAAGTACAACGCCGTCCTGGCCATCTCCGCCGACTTCTTCGTCAAGAACAGCGTGGGCTACGTGGTGCGCCAGAACGAGGTCTACCGCAAGAAGCCCTCCAAGGTGCGGGATATGCTGCTCATCGACTCCAACGGCGACTTCCACGTCATCTACAAGTCCGACGCCGCCGAGCTCCAGGCCCTCCTGGAGCGGGAGGACGTGACCTTCCCCAACATCTTCAACTTTGGCCCGGTGCTGGTGGACGGCGGCGAGATCGTCCCCATCCCGGACAATTATGAGTTCAACCTGGGCCGCGTGGAGCCCCGCTGCGCCATCGGCCAGGTGGGCCCGCTGGAGTACGTGCTGGTGGT
>JBJEYH010000161.1:0-3510 GCA_051886675.1 Aristaeellaceae bacterium | reverse complement strand
CTCAGCGAGCCCGCCATGGAGCTGGGCATCGGCCGCTATGTGGACACGGACTGGCTGTCCTTCCTGGGCAGCATGACCGAGGGGCGGCATCCGGTGTACCTGTATGAGACGGTGATCGCCGCGGTGATCGGCCTGGCGCTGCTGCTCCTGGCCCTCCGCCGGGGCGGGATGAAGCATCGCGGCGACCTGCTGCTGATCTTCCTGACCCTCTACGGCGCAACCCAGGTGATCATGGAATCCCTGCGGGACGACGCGCACATGGTGATCTACTTCATCCGCATCAACCAGATCGCCGCGCTGCTGATGGCGGTGACGGCCTTCGTGATCTGGATGGTGCGCTGGGCGCGCAAGGGCGCGAAAAAGCCGCACCTGATCCTGTGCAGCGCGGCGGTGGTGGCCGCCATCGCCCAGGGCGTGGTGCAGGAATTCGCCGTGGACTCCAACCCCAACCTGCTGCTGGAATACGGCATCATGGCGCTGTGCATGGTTGTGCTGGTCGCCGTCTCCCTGACGGTGCGCCGCCTGGCTGAATGAGAAAGGATTGCACGATGGAAAAGTGGAAGATTGACCGCATCAACGAGCTGGCGCACAAAAAAAAGACCGTCGGTCTCACCGAGGCAGAGCTGACCGAGCAGGCCGCGCTGCGCCGGGAATACCTGGACGGATTCCGGGCCAATATGGAGGAGGTGCTCAAGGGCGTGGTGATCCAGCGCCCCGACGGCACGAAGGTTCCGCTGAAAAAGAAGCCCCTTAACTAATAGTGTACCAGACCCCCGCGCGAAAGTCAAATAAAAAACTTTGGCAAAAACTATTGCCAAATATGCCATGACTGTGTATAATAAAGGTGCAGCAAGGAAAGAAAGACAAGCCGGACAGACCCCCGGCACCACGGACGAAAAGAGGTGATACCGTTGTACGAAGATGATATCCCGCAGCAGGGTGCGGAGGAGGGCTACGAACCCGACGTCATTGAAATGACCGACGACGAGGGCAATACGATCCTCCTCCAGATTATCGACTACTTCTTCTACAATGGTGAAGAATACGCAATCCTGACCGATGCCATTGAAGAAGACGGCGACGCCGAGCCCGATGAACAGTGCGCCCCCGACGATGATACTGACGAAGCTGAAGGCATCACCTGCTATGTGATGAAGGTGAACACGATCACCGACGAGAACGGTGAAGAGCTGGAAGAGTTCATCCCGGTGGAAGACCAGGCACTTGAGGCCAAGCTGATGGAAGTTGCCTCCACCCGGCTCAATGATGATGACGAACTGGATGAGGACTGAGACAGAATAACGTCGCTGATAACCCCGGCAACTGAATATTCGGATCCTGCGCGGATGGCATTGGCCATCCGCTTTTTCTGGGCCTGCGCGGCCCGGCCTGGATGCGATGGTCGATCTGCCGTGCCGCTTGGCTTGCCCGCGCTACTTGACCTTGCCCGTGCCGCTGGCTTGTCCGCGCTGCTTGACCTGCTCGTGCCGCTGGCTTGCCTGCGCTGCTCGGCCTGCCCGCGCCGCTTGACCTGCCCGTGCCGCTCGGCTTGCCCGCGCCGCTCGGCTTGCCTGCGTTTCTCGCCATGCCCGCGTTTCTCGCCCTGCCCGCGCTGTTTGACCTGTCCGTGCCGCTCGTCTTGCCCGCGCCGCTTGACCTGCCCGTGCCGCTCGTCTTGCCCGCGTTTCTCGCCCTGCCCGCGCTGCTTGACCTGCCCGCGCTGCTCGGCCTGCTCGCGCTGCTCGGCTTGCCCGCGCCGCTTGACCTGCCCGTGCCGCTCGGCTTGCCCGCGCTGCTCGTCTTGCCCGCATTTCACGCCCTGTCCGCGTTTCGCGCCCTGCCCGCGTTTCTCGCCCTGCCCGCGCTGCTTGACCTGCCCGCGCCGCTTGACCTGCCCGCGCCGCTTGACCTGCCCGTGCCGCTGGCTTGCCCGTGCCGCTGGCTTGCCCACGCTGCTTGACCTGCCTGTGTCGCTCGGCTTGCCCGCGTTTCTCGCCCTGCCCGTGCCGCTCATCCCCCCTATGAAGCGAACATTTCATTACCGACTTCGGTCGGTTTTTCTTTTTGCCCTGTGCATAACTGTGGATAACTTGTGGATTATGTGGATAATTCTGTTGTTACTCACAGCGGCATGTGGATAACTTTTCCCGCCTCGGATGGCCGCCTTTCCCGGCTTCTTCACAATTTGTCATTTACGGTTTCTTTATATACCTCTTTTATATGTAATTCGGTCTGTTTTTGCCCTTCAACTTATCCACAATTTCTGCACAAGCCGCGGTCGGTTGTGGACAGACACCGTTCCACAGCCTGTCCACAATGTTTGCCACAGCTTTATCCACAGCCCGGTTTTCCCCACGCAAAAGGCCCGCACCCCGCGTCAGGGGTACGGGCCGGGTGGCACAGCGTCATTCCTCGCGGGCCACCGGGGCAATCTCCTTGGGCACATAGCCGCTGAACTCCGTATGCTCGGGATCGCTGACCAGGGTGATATCCCCGCCCCGGTCCCGCAGCACCTTGCGCACAATGTACAGGCCCATGCCATGCCCCGCGGCCTTGGTGGTGATCCCCGGCTGGAAGATGCTCTCCTGGCTCTTGATGGGAATCATGGGGCCGGTGTTGGACACAGCGAAGCGGAAGGAGCGCAGATCCTCCGTCAGGGTTAGGGTCAGGCTGCGCTGGGAGGCCTCCACCTCCTGCAGGGCGTCGATGGCGTTGTCCAGCAGGTTGGACAGCACCTTGCACATCTCCCACCCCGGCATGGGCAGATCCTTCCAGGCCGACTGGATGTTCAGCGTCACGGGGATGCCGGCCTTCTCGCAGGCGGCCAGCTTCACCTGCAGCAGCGCGTTGATGGAGGGATTGGCGGTCTTCATCACCCGGCTGACGGCGGTGATGCTGCCGTAGATCTTCTCGATGTAGGCGTTGGCCTCGTCATACTCCTGCATCTCCATCAGGCTGTAGACCACCTGCAGATGATTCAGGAAGTCATGCCGCTGGGCCCGGAGGGTGTTGTTGAGGTTCTCCATGGCCTCGATGGTATCGTCCATGTCCTCCAGCTGATCCAGCAGCCTCCGGGTGGACAGCGCCTCCCGGATGTCCACCACCGCGCCCCAGATCACCACCGCCGCCGCCACCACCAGGATCGTCTCCATCAGCAGCTCGTTGACCTGGCTGCCCGGCCGGATGAGCGTCGCGACGATGATGGTCAGCATCAGGGCGATCTGCAGGCTGTTGATGACAATGGCGTAGATGGAGGCCTTCTTCACGCTGATATCGCGCTCACGTTTTTCCAACAGCTTCACTTTTTCCCCTCCCTCACCTGATGATTTTTCAGGATGGTGGCTTCATGCCCCATCTCGGAGGGACGGTAGTAGCGCCGGCCCCGCACCTCCGGAGGCATGTACTCCTGCTTCACCCAGTGGCCGGGGAAGTCGTGGGGATACTTGTACCCGTCACCGCTGCCGATGCGCTCATGCCCGCTGTAGTGGGTGTCCCGCAGATGCACCGGCA
>JBJEYH010000160.1:0-5237 GCA_051886675.1 Aristaeellaceae bacterium | reverse complement strand
TCGTCGTCAATGCCCTCCACGCTGGCCAGGTACGCGCCCTCGGGCAGCTGATCGGTGGTGACGGGCATCAGGGTGGGCCGGGGCGTGGGCGTGGCGGGCGGCGCGGGGGAATTGGCCAGCTCCGGCTGGGCGGTGGGCAGCACCGCCTCCCCGGCCTGCACGCGCATGAGGGTCATGCCCGGATAGTAGAAGGCGAGGATCTCATGGAAGAGCATGCCGTACCTGCCGGCCATCCACTGGGCGCCCCGTTGGCTCATGCCCACGCCGTGGCCGTAGCGCCGTGCCTCCAGGATGAAGTGGGTGTCCGTTTCGGCGAGGGTGATCATCTCGTTGTCCGCGCCGTAGATGGACAGGTTCAGCGCGCGCACCCCGCCGGGGAAAAGGTCGATGGTCACGGTGACGGGGTCGGCCACGGCCTCATACTCGCTGTACACGGGGGTCGGGGCCGGGGTGGGGGAGGGCTCCGCGGTGGGGGTCGGGGTGGCCTCGTCGCCGGTGGGGGCGGGCGTCACCACGGGAATGGGCGTATCCGTGGCGAAGAGGGAGATTTCGCTGTCCTCCGCGGTGGCCGCGGGCTCCGGGGTGGACAGCACCTTCCGCCCCGACCAGGTGAAGGTCAGGGTCAGGGTGGTCATCAGGCGGCTGGGCTCGTCGTAGCGGGGGTCGCCCAGACTCATGGCGGTGACGGAATCCACCCGCAGGCATTCCCCGCCGCTGCCAAAGCCCCGGGACTGCATTGCATCGGCAATGGCGTCCGCCAGCAGGGCGGTGAGGGCGCTGGATACGCTGCCGGTCTTGGGGATTTTCGCCCGGCGAACCACGCTCTCCGGATTCTCCAGATCGTAGGGGTCGTCGGTCATGGCGTAGTAGCTGTAGTCGCCCCCGCCGCTCCACACATGCTCCACCAGCTCGGTCTGCCCGCCGTTGGACGCGCTGTAGAAGCAGGTGGCCAGCTGACCGTTGAAGGTGCCCACCACACCGGCAGTCTCCTTCACGGCGCGGATGGCGTTGGTATTGGCCGTGTTCACCCCGCGGAACACCTGATCGTTGGTGGTGTCCACCAGGTCGTAGGCGGCGGAGGCGTTCACTTTGGACAGCGCGTAGGTGCGGGCGCATACGGCCTGGGCCTTGAGGGCCTCCAGGGGGAAGCTGTTGCTCATCTCATAGGGCACCACGCCCTGGAGATAGTCCTCCACGGACAGGGTGAGGATGGGCTGCAGCAGACCGCCCTCGATGGACAGCCGCAGATCGCCGGGATAGAGGTTGCCGCCCTCGGTGAAGCGGATGCCCTCCAGGTCGGCGCTGTCCGAGGCGTTGCGGATGAAGCGGATGCTTTCGCCCACCTGCAGGCTCATGCCCTGATAGAACAGGTACAGCTGTCCGCTGCGGATCTGCACGGTGACCTGGCTGCCCTTGGGAAAGGCCATGATGGCCGTGCCGCCGGTGGCAGCGGTATACACGCCGTCCAGGATGAGGTCGGCGCGGTCGGTGAGGTTGAGACGCCGCAGCAGCACGCGGACGCTGGGCGCGCTGTCCTCGCCCAGGGCGGGCAGGGGCAGCAGCGTCAGGCACAGCAGCACGCAGAGCAGGCGCAGGAATCGTTTCATGAACAGGCCTCCTTTGGGGCGAGTGTTCTCCGTACATTCAACGGATGATGAAATGAGATTATTCCGCGGTGCAGGGATTGCCAGCGTGGGAAATGATGCCCTCCGTCCCCGCCGCATGGCCGGAGGATCCCGCATCGCTCCCCAGCCCCGGAACGCCCCCTCTGCCCCAACCGTCCCCGCCGCATGACCGGAGGAGTACGAGTAACCTCCGTCGGCCTCCGCAGGAGGACGCCGCCTCCTGCCCGTAAAAGGGAACGCGCGCGTATGGGCGAAGCGGGGCGACCGCAGGGGAGCCCCGCCCGAGCTCGCGCAACAAAAGCAGCTTCCCCAGCGGGGAAGGTGTCACGGCTATGCCGTGACGGAAGGGGAGAGCCTCACAGGCTCCGCGTCGCGGCGCGCCCGTCGCGCGCCGTGACCCCCGCAAGCCCGGCTCGCCCTCCGCGAGCCGGGCCTCCGCGCAATGAAGATCCCCCCCGAATGGGAGTCCAGAGGGCCAGGCGGCCCTCTGGCGAGGGTCTGGGGCGAGGAGCCCCAGCGTCCCCCCAGCCGCACGATATTTTCACTGGACAATTCAGCGGGAAGAGGGTATCATGGTACACAGAAATGGAGGAGATGCGAATGAAGCTGACAGTGCTGGGGCTCAGCGGACTGTATCCCACGCCCGACGGCGCAACCTCCGGGTATCTGGTGCAGGCCGGGGATGACTGCATCCAGCTGGATCTGGGCAGCGGCGTGCTGGCGGCGCTCACCCGATACACCGCGCCCGAGACGCTCAGGGCGCTGGTGCTTTCCCACTGGCACTATGACCACGCCTGCGACGTGCTGCCGCTGATCTACCGGCTGGAGGCCACCGGCGCCCTGCTGGATGTATTCGCCCCCGTGGACGAAAACTCCCCCATCCGACAGGCTGTTTTGCGCTGCAAAAATATTCGCCTGCACGATATCGCCGGGGGCGACGTCATCCGCCTGGGCGATACGGTGCTGCAGGTCTATCCTGCGCGGCATCCCGTTCCCGCCGTCATGCTCCGGCTGACCCGGGACGGCGCTGTCCTGTGCTATACCGGCGATACCAACACCGTGCCCGGGCTGGAGGACTTCGCCCGGGAGGCCGATCTGCTCCTGGCGGACGGCCTGTTCCCCGCGGCCATGTGGGCCGAGGGCAAGCCGCACCTGTCCGCGGAGCACGTGGCGCGCCTGGCGGCGGACGCCCGGGTGAAGCAGGTTGTCATCACCCACCTGAACCCTGCCATCGATCCTGCGGGGCTGCTGCGGGAGGCCCGGGCCATCCGCCCTGACGCAACCCTGGCGGAGCGCTTCAAGGTCTACCAGCTATGAACGAGCGGCAGGAGCGGCTGCTGGCCTGGGCGCTGCCCATGGCGACGGCGGCGCTTGTTGCGGGGATCCTGTTGGGACGGGCGTCGGACAGCGCGGCATTCGGCTGGACGGCGCTCCTTTGCGCTGCGGGGGCGGCGCTGCTGACCCGCGACAGGCTCAGACGGGCCGCCGTCATGCTGGGCGTGTGCGCCCTGGGCTGCGCGATGGGCCAGGCGGGATATCACCCCGCGCTGCCGGAGGAGGGCGTGTATACGGTCACCGGCATCATCACCGGGGAGATCCGCTACGGCGACAAGGGGCAGATCAAGACCGAGCTGCGGCACGTCACCCTGGACGGGCAGAGGGCCGGGAACGCCTACTGGAGCTTCTACCTTTCCTCGGGCGAGACGCTGCCGGAGGAGCTGGTGCCGGGGGCGCAGGTGACGCTGACGGCCCAGGTGTATCATCCGGCGGGCGCGGAGAACCCCGACGGCTATGACTTCCGCGAATATCTGCTGCAGCAGGGGATCACCCTGGGCGTCTACGGCCGGGATGAGCTGCATTGCCAGGCTGCGCCCTTCACCCTGGACGGCCTGGCCGCCAGCCTTCGCCACCGCCTGACCCAGGGGCTGGTGCGGGCCATGGGGCAGGAAGCCGGCGGATATGCCGCCGCCATGCTCCTGGGCGAAAAATCCCTGGTGGCCTCGGAGGACCGGGAGGCCTTCTCCCGGCTGGGCATCGCCCATGTGCTGAGCATCTCGGGGTTCCACGTGGGGGTGCTGGCGGGCATGGCGGGCTGGCTGCTGGGGCGGCTGCGCGCCTCCCGGAAAGCCCGGACAGTGTGCATCGCCGTGCTGATGGCCGCCTATGCCCTGCTGACGGGGCTGCATCCGCCGGTGGTGCGGGCGGCGCTGCTGGTGATGCTCCATCAGTACGGGACGACGCGGCGCCGTCAGCACAGCCGGGTGCATCTGCTGTGCGCCTCCATGCTGATCATGCTGGTGATCAATCCCTGCCAGCTCACCGGGGCCAGCTTCCAGCTGACCTACGGGGCGGTCATGGGGCTGACGCTCGTTACCCCCGCGATGCGCCGCTTGCTGGATCCGCCGGACGGCTTCCGGCGGCGGCTGTGGCAGACCCTGTGCGCCACCCTGGGCGCGCAGATCGGGCTGCTTCCGGCGGAGCTGTACTGGTTCGGCGAGCTGCCGCTGCTGGGCCTCATGCTGAACATGATCGTCTTTGCGGTGGCGGCGGGGATGATGCTCCTGTACTGGGTGACGCTGCTTTTGCTGCCCGCGGCGGGGGCAGCGGGGCTTGTGGGCGGAGCGGCCGCGCGGGTGACGTCGGCGCTGACGGGCGCGGTGCGCTTTCTGGGCGGCATGGACGCGATCTCCCTGTGGACGAAGCAGGCGAATCTGCTGACCCTGGCGGGCTGGGGCCTGATGCTGCTGGGGATCACGCAGCTGTCGCCGCTGAAGGGCAGGCGGCGGCTGATCGCCGGGCTGACGGGCGCGGCGGTGATGCTGCTGTCGCTGATTCCCCTGCCGGCGATCGGGACGACCTACATCCAGTTCAGCGTGGGCAACGCTGACGCGGCGGTTCTGCGGGACAGGAGCGCGGTGGTGGTCATCGACACGGGGGAGGACGGCAGCGAGCTGACCCGATACCTGCGCAAGCGGCGGCTGAGCGTGGACACGCTGATCCTGACGCATCTGCATTCGGATCACGCGGGGGGCGTGGCGGCGCTGCTGGAGGAGCGGATTCCCGTGACCCGGTGTCTGATCGGGCCGGGGGCGGAGCAGGCCGACGTGACGCCGAAGATGATTGCCCTGCTGGATCAGCTGGCGGAGACGGGCACGGAGATCGGCGTGATCAGCCGAGGGGACGTGCTGACCCTGCCCTCGGGGAGCCTGACGGTCCTGTGGCCGGAGGAAGGCCGCGTGCGTCCGGGACAGGACGCGAACATATCCTCCATGGCGCTGCTGGCGGAGCTGCGCGGCACGACCCTGCTGCTGACCGGCGACCTGTCCGGACGCAGCGCGCATTACATCGCCATGCCGGCGGACGTGGTGAAGCTGGCGCATCACGGCTCGCCGTCGGACACGCCGGACGCGTTCATCGAGGTGTCGGCGCCGGGGATGGTGATGATCTCCACCGGGTACGAGAACCGGCTGAGCAGCTTCCAGGAGCGCTTCGGCGGGATACCGGCCTATGCCACGGCCAATCATGGGGCGCTGATGCTGAGCTTTGGCGACGAGGGGTATACCCTGACAACCTTCAAGTGAGAGGAAAAGCATGGATCGCAAGGAACTGATG
>JBJEYH010000159.1:0-5259 GCA_051886675.1 Aristaeellaceae bacterium | reverse complement strand
GGGCGGTCATCGGCATGGGCTGGGGCGGCGGCATGCAGAACCACAGCAACAGCCGCGTGTACATCAGCAATTACATTCCCCATGACTGGCTGTTCCCCCGGGTATCGGCGGTGGTGCATCACGGCGGCGCGGGCACCACGGCCTCGGGCCTGCGCAATGGCAAGCCGACCCTGATCATCCCCTTCGGCGGGGATCAGCCCTTCTGGGGCAACAGGGTGCATGCCCTGGGCTGCGGCCCCAGGCCCATCCCCCGGGACAGCATGACCGTCAACCGTCTGGTGCGGGGGCTCATCGACCTGACCAGCCATGCCAGCTACCGGGTGGCGGCGCAGGAGCTGGCCGAGCGCATGCGTCTGGAGGGCGGCGTTGGCCGGGCGGCGGATCTGGTGGAGCAGGAAATCGCCGCGTGGACGTCCGAACCGGATCAACCCTGATCAAAAAGGGACGAAAAGCAAAAATTCTTTCCATCTTTTCCGCTGTCCCCCTTGACGCAGGGGGACGGATCGTGTATACTCATCACCGTACGAAAAATCAGCAGAAGGGAGGCCGCAGCATGTTCATGATCAATCGCGTGTACACCATGGCATTCGGAACCGGTACTTTGGTTTCCGGCGGGATGCTTGCGGCCTTTTCTGTCTGTGCGCGGGGAGTGGACAGGTAGCACTGTCTCCCTTCCTGCCCTTCACGGACATATTCAGCGTCGGCCGCGCATCCTGCGGTCGGCGCTTTTTCATATGCAATCACCATTCCTGTCCGACCCCTCGACAAAGGAGGATGCGATCCTTATGCAACCCTCGGCGCCCCAGAAAAAGTCGCCGCTTCAGGCCATGCTGGCCCTGATGCGGCAGAACCTGTCCTGCTATATCGGGGCGATGATCGCCACGGCGATGATTGTGCTGATCGGCTTTCTGACGCCCATCGTGCTGGCGGAGACCATCGACAGCGTGCTGGGCACCCATCCGTCCACCCTGCCGGAGTTCGTGCTCCGGCCCATCCGGGCCCTGGGCGGACGGCAGTTCCTGGTGGATCATCTATGGATCCTGGGCCTGGTGCTGGTGGCCCTGAACCTCATCAACGGTGTGTTCACCTACCTGAAGGGCCGGCTGAACGCCGTGGCCAGCGAGAACATCGCCCTGACCCTGCGCGAGCAGCTCTACGCCCACCTGCAGCGCCTGCCCTTTGCCTACCATGCCAAGGCCGAAACCGGCGACCTGATCCAGCGCTGCACCTCCGATGTGGACACCATCCGCCGCTTCCTCTCGGTGCAGGTGATGGAGGTGGTGAACACCGTGCTGATGGTGGTCATCGCCCTGACGATCCTGCTGGGCCGCAGCGTGAAGATCACCCTCATCAGCATGATTCTGGTGCCGCCGCTGTTCCTGTTCGCCATGTGGTTCTTCAAAATGGTGCACAAGCACTTCCGCTACAGCGACGAGGCCGAGGGCCGCATGAGCGCGGTCCTGCAGGAGAACCTGACCGGCGTGCGGGTGGTGCGGGCCTTCGGCCAGCAGCAGCGCGAGGTGGAAAAGTTCGACCAGGCCAGCGCCGACTTCCGCAAAAAGACCAGGCATCTCTACGATCTGCTGGCCACCTACTGGGGCGGCGGCGACGCCATGAGCATGGCCCAGAGCATGATCACCCTGCTGGTGTGCGTCATGTATGCCAGCCGGGGCGAGATCACCGTGGGTACGCTGATCGTGTTCACCACCTATGTGAGCATGCTGCTGTTCCCGATCCGCCAGCTGGGGCGGATCCTGTCCGACGCGGGCAAGAGCATGGTGTCCATGGAGCGCATCCAGGACATCCTCAGCCAGCCCGTGGAGCCCGATGAGCCCGATGCCCTCAAGCCCGATCTGCACGGGGACATCGTCTTCGACCACGTGTCCTTCGCCTATCCGGACGACAACGTGCCCGTGCTCAGGGACGTGTCCTTCACCATTCCGGCGGGGTGCACGGCGGCGGTGCTGGGCGGCACCGGCAGCGGCAAGAGCACCATGATGTACCTGCTCCAGCGGCTCTACGAGCCCACCGGCGGGAAAATCACCATTGGCGGGGTCAACATTCTGGACATCGACCGCAGCTATCTGCGCAGCCACGTGGGGCTGATCCTGCAGGAGCCCTTCCTGTACTCCAAGACCATCAGGGAGAACGTGGGCATCGCCCGGCGGGAACCCGAAATGCCCTCCATCGAGCGGGCGGCGCGCATCGCCAGCGCCTCGGGCTTCATCGCCCGGGCGGACAAGGGCTACGATACCCTCGTGGGCGAGCGGGGCGTGACCCTCTCCGGCGGACAGAAGCAGCGCATCGCCATCGCCCGCACGCTGCTCAAGGACAACAGCATCCTCATCTTCGACGATTCCCTCTCCGCCGTGGACACCGAGACCGACGCGCAGATCCGCGCCGCCCTGTCCAGCGAGCAGAAGGACGTGACCACCCTGATTATCAGCCATCGGGTGACCACCCTCAGCCAGGCGGACATGATCCTGGTGCTGGAGAATGGCCGCATCACCCAGCAGGGCACCCACGCGGAATTGTGCCGCCAGCCGGGCCTGTACCAGCGGATCAACAGCATCCAGACCGCCCTGGAGGAGGAACTCAACGACGCCATCGCCAGCGAGGCCGATGCCCCCGCCGGCGCCGAAAGGAAGTGATTTCCCGTGCAGTCCTTTCAGGAGGAGGATTATACCAAACGCTTCGACCTGAACCTGTGGCGGAAGCTGCTGCGCATCGCCAAACCCTTCCACAGGAATCTGTACATGATCGCGGGATTCATGTCGGTATCCGCCATCATCGACGTGGCGCTGCCCATGATGAATTCCTATGCCATCGACAACTTCATCACCGGCCAGACCACCCGGGGCATGACGGGCTTTGTGGCGCTGTACATCGCGCTGGTGGCGGTGCAGGTGGTGACGATCTTCGGGTTCCTTAGGCAGAGCGGCCATGTGGAATGCGGCGTGTGCTACCACATCCGCCGCCTGGGCTTTCAGAAGCTGCAGGAGCTGCCCTTTTCCTACTATGACCGGATGCCCGTGGGGTATCTCATGTCCCGCCTGACCAACGATACCCAGCGCCTGGGCGATACCATCGGCTGGTCGCTGCTGGATCTGTGCTGGGGCGCGGTGTACCTGGTGGCCTGCTCGGCGCAGATGTTCGCGCTGAACTGGCGTCTGGCGATGGTGGTGGTGCTGGTGCTGCCGCCCCTGGCCGTGATCTCCTGGAAATTCCAGAAGGGGATCCTGGCGGCCTACCGGCAGGTGCGCAAGCGCAACAGCCAGATCACCGCCGGCTTCAACGAGGGCATCACCGGCGCGAAAACCACCAAGACCCTTGTCCGCGAGGACATGAACATCGAGGAGTTCGACCAGGTGGCCCAGGGCATGCGGGAAGCCTCCGTGCGGGCGGCCACGCTGTCGGCGCTGTTCCTGCCCATCGTGGTGAGCCTGGGCAGCCTGGCCACCGCCTATGCCCTGTGGCAGGGCGGGCAGGACGTGCTGGCCGGCGCGGTGGCGAAAACAGGCATGACCATCGGCACCCTGCAGGTGTTCATCAACTACACGGTGCAGTTCTTCCAGCCGGTGCGCGATATCGCCCGCATCTTCGCGGAGATGCAGTCCGCCCAGGCGGCGGCGGAGCGGGTCATCACCCTGCTGGAAACCGAGCCGGACATTGTGGATTCCCCCGAGGTGGTGGAGACGTTCGGCGACAACTTCCATCCGAAGAAGGAGAACTGGCCGCCCCTCATCGGCGACATCGACTTTGAGGACGTGTCCTTCCACTACAAGGACGGCGAGCAGGTGCTGTCCCACTTCAATCTCCACGTGGAGCACGGCCAGACCATCGCTCTGGTGGGCGAGACCGGCAGCGGCAAATCCACCATCGTCAACCTGATCTGCCGCTTCTACGAGCCCACGGAGGGCCGCATCCTCATCGACGGCGCGGACTACCGCACCCGCAGCCAGCTGTGGCTGCAGTCCAACCTGGGGTATGTGCTGCAGTCGCCCCACCTGTTTTCCGGCACGGTGGCGGACAACATCCGCTACGGCAAGCCCGAGGCCTCCGACGAGGAGGTGCGCCGCGCGGCCCGGCTGGTGGGCGCGGAGCCCTTCATCCTCACCATGAAGGACGGCTACGACGCGCAGGTGGGCGAGGGCGGCAACCGCCTTTCCACCGGGCAGAAGCAGCTGGTGTCCTTTGCCCGGGCCATCCTGCAGAGCCCCGCCATCTTCGTCCTGGACGAGGCCACCTCCTCCGTGGACACGGAGACCGAGCAGCTCATCCAGCATGCCATCCAGACCGTGCTGGCCGGACGCACCAGCTTCATCATCGCGCACCGGCTGTCCACCATCCGCTCGGCGGACCGGATCCTGGTCATCCAGGACGGCCGGATCATCGAGGACGGTACCCATCGCCAGCTGATCGCCCGGCAGGGCTACTACTACAAGCTGTACACCAACCAGTTCCAGGAGGAGCAGGGCCTGGACATCCTGGACGGCAAGGCGTAAGGAGGAATCCCCATGGCAGGCATCAGCATCCGGCCCTATGCGGAGCGGGACTGGGCGGCCATCGAGGCCATTCACGACGCAGCCCGCGCGCAGGAGCTGACCCTGGCCTCCCTGGCGGAGGCGTTCGTCCCGCTGAAGGAAGCCGCCGTCCGCGAGGGTCTGTTCGACTACGCGGTGGAGGTGGCGGAGCAGGATGGCGAGGTGGTGGGCTTTGTGGCGTACACGCCGGAGGAGCTGGCGTGGCTGTACGTATCGCCCGACCGCATGCGGCAGGGTGTGGGCCGGGCGCTGGTGCGCCATGCGCTGGAAAAGCGCGAGGGCCCCATGACCCTGGAGGTGCTGGTGGGCAACGACCCTGCCCGCCGCCTGTACGAGGGCTGCGGCTTCCGCCTGACGGACACGGTCACAGGCCGCATGCCCGGCAACGAGGCGTTCCGGGTGACGGTGTGGTGCATGACCCATGAGGCGTGAGCGCCGGGGAATGTCAACCAGCCCTGCAACTTTCCTTCAGCAGGCTGCGCCAATGGGTCTGGCAGCGGCCGGGGATGTACCCGGCTGCCCGCCGGATGGAGAAAGTTGAGGAGAAAGCTGAAGGGACTTTGCTGACAGGCAGGGCATCCGGCCTGGCCGCTGAGGAAGGAGAATGCGGGGATGGACATCCGCTATGTGAGTATCACCGAGGATGTGGAGGAACGTATCCTGCGCCAGTGGGGCGCATGGGTGCGGGACTACGGCTGCCTGCAGCGGGGCGAGG
>JBJEYH010000158.1:0-5323 GCA_051886675.1 Aristaeellaceae bacterium | reverse complement strand
ACCGGCGGCGACATCTGCGCGTACCTTTCCGGCAGCTCCGGGGCGCTGGCGCGGCAGCGGACGCTGCGGTTCAGCGCGGCGATTTGCGCCATCGCCTTCGCCGTCAGGGCGAAGATGTGACAAAAGGGCCAGGCCGCGCCGGGCGGTCTGACCCTCGGAAGCAATTGCGCAGGAGACGGCTTGCCGTCTCCTATTCCTGTTCGTCCACCGGCGGCGACATCTGCGCGTACCTTTCCGGCAGCTCCGGGGCGCTGGCGCGGCAGCGGACGCTGCGGTTCAGCGCGGCGATTTGCGCCATCTCCTCCGCCGTCAGGGCGAAGATGTGACACAAGGGCCAGGCCACGCCGGGCGGACTGACCTTCGGAAGCGTTTGTGCAGGAGGCGGCTTGCCGCCTCTTATTCCTGTTCGTCCACCGGCGGCACCATCTGCGCGTACTTCGCCAGCAGCTCCGGGGTGCTGGTGTAGTAGCGGACGCTGCGGTTCATCGCGGCGATTTGCGCCATCTCCTCCGCCGTCAGCACGAAGTCGAACAGATCCAGGTTGTCCCGGATGTGCGCCGGATTCTTCGAGCCGGGGATGACCACGTTGCCGTCCTGGATATGCCAGCGGAGGATGATCTGCGCGGGGGTCTTGCCGTACTTACGGCCCAGCTGGGAAAACACAGGCTCCTCCAGCAGCGCACGGTCGCCGTGGCCCAGCGGATACCAGGCCTGCGGCACAATGCCGTTCTTCGCAAGCAGCGCCTTCAGCGCCCGCTCCTGATGATACGGGTGCAGCTCGGTCTGCAGCACAGCGGGCTTCACGCTGCACACGCTCATGATTTCCTCGATCTGTTCCACCGTGAAGTTGGACAGCCCGATGGCCCGCACCTTCCCCGCCTGATACGCCCGCTCCATCTGCCGGTAGCCGGCCAGGTAGTTCCCGGCGGGCTGGTGGATCAGCAGCAGGTCGATGTACTCCGTTCCCAGCCGCTTTAGCGTCCTTTCCACCGCGTCTGGCTGCTCGTAGAACGCGGGCCACAGCTTGGTCTCCAGGAAGATCCTGTCCCGGGCGACGCCGGAGCGGCGCATGGCCCGGCCCACGGCCTTCTCGTTCATGTAGGCGTTGGCGGTGTCGATCAGCTGACAGCCGCCCTGCAGCGCGCTCAGCACGGAGGCCTCCGCCTCCTCCGGGCTCAGCATGAAGGTGCCGATGCCTGCCATGGGCATCCGGACGCCGTTGTTCAGCGTGACGTAATCCACGGATATCATCCTTTCTTTCATTTGACCACGGGGGTTCCGCCGAAAACCGGCGACATGTCCATTTCATCCAGCGCCCGGTCGATGGCGTCCACCTCATCCGCGGACAGCGCGATCGCCGCGGCCCCGAGGTTTTCCTCCAGCCGCTCCGGCCGGCGGGTGCCGGGGATCGGTACCAGATACGGCTTTTTGCACAGCATCCACGCCAGGGAGATCTGCGCGGGGGTCGCGCCCCTGTCCGCCGCCAGGCCGCTCAGCAAGTCCAGCAGGGCCCGGTTGCGGTCGATGGCTTCCGGCCGGAACTGGGGCATCACGCTGCGGTAGTCCGTCCGCGGGTCGAAGCGGGAGGTCTTGCCGTACTTTCCGGAGAGGAAGCCGTTGGCCAGGGGCGAGAACGCCACATACCCGATGCCCAGCTCCTCCAGCGCGGGGAACAGGCTCTCGTACCAGCGGGCCATCATAGAATAGCGGTTCTGCACGGCGGTCACCGGGCAGACGGCGTGAGCCCGGCGGAGGGTATCCTCCGTGACCTCCGACAGGCCCCAGTGGAGGATCTTCCCCTCGCGCATCAGCTGCCGCATGACCTCCGCCACGTCCTCCACGGGTACCTTCGGATCCTGCCTGTGCTGGTAGTACAGGTCGATGCGGTCGGTGTGCAGCCGCCGGAGCGACGCTTCCACCGACGCGCGGATCGTCTCCGGCCGGGAATCCGGCAGCAGGGGCTTGTTGGCGGCGGGACTGGTCTGGTCGAAGCGGATGCCGAACTTGGTGGCGATGACCACCCTGTCCCGGAAGGGCCGCAGGGCCGCGCCCACCAGCTCCTCGTTGGCATGGGGATCCTCCGGCGTGCCGTAGACCTCCGCCGTGTCAAAGAAGGTGCAGCCCATGTCCACGGCCTGTGCCAGCAGGCTGGTCATTTCCTTCGTGTCGGCGGGCGCGCCATAGGCATGGCTCATGCCCATGCAGCCAAGGCCCACGGCGGATACGGTCAGATCCTTGCCCAGTGTGCGGTACTGCATGTCACACTTCCTTGCTTAGCTGCGCCGCTTCCTGCCTGCTGGTGGCCATGCCCATCCAGGTCATGCCGTACAGGGAAGCGAACCGCTTCATGGTGTATTCGCCGGCCTCCAGCATCCACTTCTCCGGGGCCGCCCCCTGGAACAGGAAGAACAGCCGCCGTCCGGCCAGCGCGCCCTTTTCCACCCGGCCGTAGAAGCGATCCAGCACGTTGCGGACGCTGCCGCAGAGATTGTGCCAGTACACCGGCGAGCCGATGACGATGGTGTCCGCCCCCTCCATGGCGGCGATGACGGTATCCATCCCGTCGCCGGGGAGACTCTGGCCGTAGGCGCCGATGGTCAGGTCGGTCAGCTGCAGGGTGTCATAGGGCCTGCCCTGCAGAAGCTCCGCCGCCAGCGCGGCGGTATTCCCCTGCCTGTCGGGGCTGCCGTTGATGAACAGTATGCGCATGGGTCAGTCATCCTTTCGTGTTCAGAATTCGCCGTCCCATTCCCGGACGGGGCTGGTGAACCATCCGCCCATGAAATCGTAGTTGATGCTGAAGTACCGCCCGCCCTCGCCCTGATCCATGGCGCGGATCCGGGCCATTTCGTCCTCCGTCAGCGCGAAGTCGAAGATGTCGATGTTCTCCCGCATGTGGTCGGGGTTGGTGGAGCCGGGTATCACCGAGAAGCCCTCCTGAATGTGCCAGCGCAGGATGACCTGCACCACGCTTTTGCCGTGGGCCGCGGCGATGGCCTCCAGCGTGTCCGCGTTCAGCAGCCGCTGATCCCCATGCCCCAGCGGATACCAGCACTCCACCTGGATGCCGTACTGCGCGGCCAGCGCCCGGGTTTCCAGCCGCTGCGCGAAGGGATGGCATTCGATCTGCATCACCTGGGGCCTGATCTCCTGGGCCATGATGGCGTTGAAGGCGTCCATGCGGTTGTCGAAGTTGCTGATGCCCAGCGCGCGGATCTTCCCCTCCCGGTAGGCCTGCTCCAGCCCCTGCCACGCGCTGACAATCGTGTCAATATCCCCCGCCGGATGATGCAGGTACACCAGGTCAAGGTAGCTGACGCCCAGCCGCTCCAGCATCCGGTCAACCGCGTCGTAGGCGTCGGCGTACTCGCTGGGCCACAGCTTGTCGGTGATCCAGATTTCCTCCCGGGGGACGCCGCTGTCCACAATGCCCTGCCCCACGCCCCGCTCGTTGAGGTAGCCGTGGGCGTCGTCCAGATGGCGGTAGCCCGCCTCCAGCGCGGCGCGGACGGCCTCCCGGGAGGTGCGGTTCAGTACGCCCGGATCGCCGCTTTCCAGGCTCTGGATCTGCGTGCCCAGGCCGAACTGCGGCATCTGCACGCCGTTGTTCAGGGTGAGCATGGGCACGTCCATGACGGCGGGGATGGCGGCGGCGTCGGCCGGGCCGCTGCCGGGGGCTTCCACCGGCGGGACGCCCTCCGCAAGGCCGGGAGCAGCAAGGCCCAGCGCAAGCATCAGCCCGCAGAGCCATGCCGTCAGCTTCCTCATCATGACCGTTGCCCCCTTACACGTGTCTGCCCATGTTGAAGGCGTCGGTCATGGCGGGCAGGCCCTTCACCCGGCCCGGCTCGTACACGCCCCCGGCCACGATCACGCCCTTCTCCACCGCGCCGTTCACGCAGTCCGCGTAGCCCCGCAGGCAGGCCAGCGTGGTATCGGCGGAGGCGGGATCCTCATCGGCCATGGTGACGATGTAGTAGAACTCCTTGTTCTTCACCTCCAGCCAGCGGGCCACCGTGCGGTCGATCACCGCCTTGAGCTGCGCGGCGACGGCGTAGAAGTACACGGGGGTGGCCAGCACCAGCACGTCCGCGTCGATCATCTTCTGCAGCAGCTCCGCCATGTCGTCCTGATGGACGCACTGCCCGCGATGCTCCCGGCAGAAGCAGCAGCCGGAGCAGGGGGCGATTTTCTTCGTCGCCACGCGGATCTTTTCGACGTCATGACCGCTTTCCGCCGCGCCCCGGGCGAACTCGTCGCACAGGAGGTCGGAATTGCCGCCCTTCCGGGGGCTTCCGGAGAGAATCAGTACCTTCTTGCCCATGGGATATTCCTCCGTTCCATGCTTCACCGGCACGCCAGCAGGACGTCGTAAAGCTCATCGCGGGTCAGCTGCCTGCAGCAGCCCTGGGAGATCCGGGTGGATTCCGCCACGGCGCGCAGGTCGGCGTCCTCGGGAATGCCCAGCTCCGTCAGCGTCGCGGGCAGGCCGGTTTCCCGGATGAACGCCGCCAGCGCCTCCACTCCGGCCAGGGCCGTTTCTTCCTCCGTGGCTCCGGGCGCGATGTCCCATACCTTCTGCGCGAAGCGGGCAAAGCGCTTCACGTTGTCCCGGCAGATGCGCCGGTACAGCGCGGGGTGCAGCACGGCCAGTCCTCTGCCGTGGTTGCAGTCGGTGTACGCGCCCAGCTGATGCTCGAGCTGGTGGCACTGGAAGTCCGTCACCTTGCCGATCTTCAGGATGCCGTTTTCCGCCATGGCGGAGGCCCAGGCCAGCTCGCTCCGGGCCTCGTAGCTTTGCGGATCCTTCAGCAGGACGCGCATGTTCCGGATGACGCTGCGCATGAGGGCCTCGTTGATGTCATCGGAGAGGTTGTTTTCGTTGGGCTTGCCGAAGTAGGTCTCCATGGCGTGGCTCAGGGTGTCGAAGGCCCCGGACATCACCTGCCCGAAGGGCACGGTCATGGAATACCCCGGGTCGAGGAAGGCGAAATCCGCCTGCGCGCCGAAGACGCCGGTCTTGATCTTCTTTTCCTCGTGGGTGATGACCGCGCCGGCGTTCATCTCCGACCCGGTGCCAAACGCCGTGACGATCACGCCCAGCGGGATGAAACGGCTGGGGTAGGTGTGCCTGGTCATCTCCATGTCCCAGAGATCCTCGTCCAGCATGGCCTGGGCGGACACCGCCTTGCAGCAGTCCGATACCGAGCCCCCGCCCACCGCCAGGATCAGGTCGACCCGATGCTCCCGGGCCAGCCGCGCGCCCTCCTGCACCTTGGCGTAGGTGGGGTTGGGCATGATGCCGGGGAACTCCACCACGGTC
>JBJEYH010000157.1:0-5333 GCA_051886675.1 Aristaeellaceae bacterium | reverse complement strand
TTCCTGCTTGCAAATTGCGCGCAAAGCGTGTACAATAGGCAAGCACAGGAAAAGGTCAACAGTACATAAAGATACTGATGCAATTTAAGATTGTACCATTGGCAAGGTCTGTTGTCAAGAGCGGAGGGCGGGTTTTTGTCCGTGAAATTTGCGCAGAGGAAGCGGACGGCGCGCCGGATGCGGGAAGGAGTCTGTATGCTGCACAAGGTAATGGTATGGCTTTGCGTGATGCTGCTGCTCGCCGCGCCCCTGACGGCGCTGGGCGAGGAGGAAAAGACGGTGCTGGTGGACGCCATCAGCAAGCCGTCGCTGCTGGAGGAATTCGCCTTCCCCGAGGGGGCGGAGCTGCTGGAGATCTTCTTCCCGCAGGTGCGGGACTGCGACGCGGCGCTGGTGCGCTGCGGCGGGAAGACCATGCTCATCGACTGCGCCAGCGCCTCCCAGGGCACGCGGGTGACGGCCCTGCTCGAGCAGCTGGGTGTGGAGCGGATCGATTACCTGGTGAACACCCATCCGCACAACGACCACATCGAGGGTCTGCCGTACGTGGCGGACAAGGCGGAGATCGGCGCGCTGTACATCTGCTTCCCCGAGGACATCACCGAGCGCATGAAAAAGGCCGTCGCCGTGGCGGAGGAGCGGAACATCCCCGTGGTGCAGTTCGGGGACGGCAGCAGCTTCGACATGGGCGGGACGGCGGTGGACGTATGGATGAAGTATCCTGAGGAGGGCGACCTCAACCAGCGCAGCGCGGTGCTGCGCCTGCAGCTGGGGGAGCGCACGGCCCTGTTCACTGCGGACATCACCAAGGAAACGCAGGAGCTGCTCGCCGGGCAGATCGATCCGGCGCTGCTGGACATCGACCTGCTGAAGTATCCCCATCACGGCAAGGAGACGCTGCAGGCGGATTTCCTGGCGGCGACCTCGCCGGTGTTCGCCGTGATCACCAACAACGGCGGCATGACCTCCTCCGCCAGCCGCAAGTGCCTGGGCAATGCGCACATCGCCTACAGCACCACGGTGCCGGGCTTCGTCTACTGCGTGACGGACGGCGAGACCTGGCTGGTGCAGCGGCTGGCCATGGACAAGCCCGCCACCACGGTGACCTCCCGCCCGTGGATCACCAACTGATCCCGGCGGGATGACCGGCTCCGCTGCCACAGCGTGTACAGCGAAAGCCCATTATAATAATGTAGCGCGATTTCCTCGCCGGCCCAGCCGTCCATCGCCAGGGCGTAGGCGCCCCACTGGGGCATGCCCACCCCGTGGCCGTACCCACGGCCCGCCATGAGGACCCTGCCATCCTCCAGGGCGAGGCGCGTCAGGAGCGTGGAGCGCATGACCGTGCTGCCCAGCTCGATGCGCAGGCGGGCGGCGTCGACCTCCGCGCCGTTGACCAGCAGGGTGACGGCGCGGCCGCTGGGGCCCTCTTCGCCGATGGCCAGCGTGAGAACCGCTTCCGTCGTGAGCCCCGCCCGGTGGCATGCCGCCAGGAACTCCGCCTCGCTGAAGGCCGCCTCCCAGGCCCGGGCCTCCGGGGGCGCGTCGGGACTGTCCAGCCCCTCCGTCACCCGGGTGTAGGAGGGTTCCTCCTCCTGCCAGCCCAGCGCCTCCCGGGCAAGGGCCGTCGCGCCGCCGGAATGGGCGTGGAACCAGGCGTAGGGCAGCTCGCCCTCCGGAGTCACGAGCACCAGCCCCTCCGTGCTGGCCACGGCCTGGCGCACGGCCTCGTTCACGGCGGAGGCGTCGTAGGCCTGGGCCTCGCTGATGTCGGTGGAAATGTCCGCCCCCTCGTAGCGGCTCTCCTTCTCCGACACGAAGCGCATCACAAACGTCCGCGCCAGGATCGCCTGGGCCCTGAGGGCCTCCATGGGCCAGTCGTTCCTCATTTCGCCGGCCACCACGCCGGCCAGATAGGTTTCCGCGTCCATTTCGCGGATGGTGTTTTCCTCCGCCACGTACACCTGCAGCAGGGGAACGCCATCCTCCGAAACGGGCAATTTTTCAGGCAGCGATGGACACGCCCGACTCCGTGGAACCTCGCGGGGACTTTCCGCGGCGCAGCCGGAAAGAAGAAAAATCGTCAACGCAAGCGCACACAAGACTTTCATGGCGCACCTCCCCGAAGAAGCGTGTCCCGCGGGGGCGTGAAAAATAGCATCAAAAGCATGGCAAAAATCGTGGAAAATCCGTTGACAACAGGGCAAATACATGGTATCATGATCGGGTTGACGCATACAGCGGTGCGCGTGTGCCCTTTTGAGGTGCGCGTTTCCCGCGTGAGGAAGGGGAGGTATTCATCGTGGAAGATCTGATCAACGCGGCCTCGAAGGCGGTTGGAACCCGTCAGGTGCTCCGCGGGCTGAAGGCCGGTACCCTTTCGCGGGTGTATGTGGCCAACGATGCGGACACGTACCTGTTCCAGCAGGTGGTGCGCGCGGCGGAAAGCGCCGGCGTGCCTGCGGTGCGGGTGCCGTCCATGAAGGAGCTTGGCCGGGCCCTGGGCCTGGAGGTCGCCTGCGCTGCGGCGGCTATCGCCAAGTGACTTCGGTTCCCCGCCAATAAGTTTCCGAGGGTTGCGGAAATTTTTGGACATACAATATGGAGGTGCTCTCATGCCCACGATCAATCAGCTGGTTCGCAAGGGCCGCGAGAAGGCTGCCAACAAGTCTACCGCGCCCATTCTGCAGGGCTGCCCGCAGAAGCGCGGCGTGTGCCTGAGCGTCAAGACCACGACGCCCAAGAAGCCCAACTCCGCCCTGCGCAAGATCGCCCGTATCCGCCTGACGAACTCCATCGAAGGTACCTGCTACATCCCCGGCATCGGCCACAACCTGCAGGAGCATAGCGTTGTGCTGATCCGCGGCGGCCGTGTGCGCGACCTGCCCGGCGTTCGTTACCACATCATCCGCGGCGCCCTGGATACCGCCGGCGTTGCCAAGCGTATGCAGGCCCGTTCCCTGTACGGTGCCAAGCGCCCGAAGAAGTAAGGCTGCGCAGTGAGGCTGTTCAGCGCCGGCGCGGCCCCTGCCTGTGCCCCATGACGCCATGCCCGGACGCGCCCGTCCCCGGAACAGGACGAGCGGCTGCGGGCAGGAGCGTCGCACAGGCCGGCCCTGAGCGGGGCCGGAGCGCATGATGCTGACATGCGCCCGGGGGAGAGGCTGCGGACAGACGCAGCGAAGCCGAACGCAACGAACTGTTTGGAATGAAGTAGGAGGGAATACTATGCCCCGTCGCGGTTTTGTACCCAAGCGCGAGGTGCTGCCGGATCCCGTTCACGGGACCACCGTCGTCACCAAGCTGATTAACCAGATCATGCTCGACGGCAAGCGCGGTGTCGCGCAGGACGTCTGCTATACCGCTTTCGAGACCATCGCCGAGAAGACCGGCAAGGACCCCAATGAAGTGTTCCAGGCTGCGCTGAGCAACGTGGCGCCTTCCCTGGAGTGCAAGGCCCGCCGTGTGGGCGGCGCCACCTACCAGGTGCCCCTGGAGATCCGCCCCGAGCGCCGTCAGACCCTGGCGCTGCGCTGGCTGGTGGAGTTCTCCCGCAAGCGCGGCGAGAAGACCATGGCTGACCGCCTGGCCGCTGAGCTGATGGATGCCGCCAACAACACCGGCGCCTCCGTCAAGCGCAAGGAAGAAATGCATCGTATGGCCGAGGCCAACAAGGCCTTCGCTCACTACCGCTGGTAATCCCCGGCGGACGCTGACACAAAAGCTGTCCTGGCTGAAGGAAGCAAAGACGCTGTTAACGTGAAAGGAGCGAATAGCCACTATGGCACGCAGCCATCCCCTTGACAGGGTGCGCAACATTGGCATCATGGCGCATATTGACGCCGGCAAGACCACGACCACCGAGCGCATTCTGTTCTATACCGGCAAGACCCACCGCATCGGCGAGGTTCATGAAGGCGCTGCCACCATGGACTGGATGGTGCAGGAGCAGGAGCGCGGCATCACCATTACCTCCGCCGCCACCACCTGCATCTGGCACGATCCCCGCGATCCGGAAAACCGCAGCAAGACCTACCGCATCAACATCATTGACACCCCCGGTCACGTGGACTTCACCGTGGAGGTGGAGCGTTCCCTGCGCGTGCTGGACGGCGCTGTGTCCGTCTTCTGCGCCAAGGGCGGCGTCGAGCCCCAGTCCGAGACCGTGTGGAAGCAGGCCGAAACCTACAAGGTTCCCCGCATGGCCTACGTCAACAAGATGGATATCACCGGCGCGAACTTCTACCGCGTGGTCGATATGATGAAGGAACGTCTCCATGCCAACGCCGTTCCGATCCAGCTGCCCATCGGCAAGGAGGATACCTTCAAGGGTATCATCGACCTGGTCCGCATGCGCGCTGAGGTCTACTACGACGATCAGGGCAAGGACGTGCGCGACGAGCCCATCCCCGAGGATATGATGGAGCTGGCCGAGCAGTATCACAACCAGCTGATCGAGGCCGTTGCCGAGACCGATGACGAGCTGATGGAAAAGTACTTCGCCGGCGAGGAGCTGACCGAGGACGAAATCAAGGCCGCCATCCGCAAGGCCACCATCGCCTGCACCATGAACCCCGTGTGCTGCGGCACTTCCTACCGCAACAAGGGCGTGCAGCCCCTGCTGGACAACATCGTCGAGTACATGCCCAGCCCCCTGGACATCCCCGCCATCAAGGGCACCGATCCTGACGATCCCGAGAAGGAGCTGGAGCGTCATCCCTCCGATGAGGAGCCCTTCTCCGCTCTGGCGTTCAAGATCATGGTGGATCCCTTCGTGGGCAAGCTGGCGTTCTTCCGCGTGTATTCCGGCCATCTGTCCGCCGGCAGCTACGTGATGAACTCCACCAAGCAGAAGCGTGAGCGCATGAGCCGTATCATGATGATGCACGCCAACCACCGCGAGGAGGTCGAGGAGATCTACACGGGCGAAATCGCTGGCGCCGTGGGCCTGAAGGACACCACCACCGGCGACACCCTGTGCGCCGAGAACGCGCAGATCATCCTGGAGTCCATGGTGTTCCCCGATCCCGTGATCGAGGTCGCCATCGAGCCCAAGACCAAGGCCGGTCAGGACAAGATGACCATGGCCCTGCTGCGCCTGGCTGAAGAGGATCCCACCTTCAAGACCTACACCAACCAGGAGACCGGTCAGACCATCATCGCCGGCATGGGCGAGCTCCATCTGGAGATCATCGTCGACCGTCTGCTGCGCGAGTTCAAGGTCGAGGCCACCGTGGGCAAGCCCCAGGTTACCTACAAGGAGACCATCCGCAAGCCTGCCAAGGCCGAGGGTCGTTTCGTCCGTCAGACCGGCGGCCATGGCCAGTACGGTC